>JBIQJS010000001.1:98115-126411 GCA_044507405.1 Rubrivivax sp.
AGGAAGTGTGGCCGAGTGGTTTAAGGCACTGGTCTTGAAAACCAGCGACGGGCAACCGTCCGTGGGTTCGAATCCCACCGCTTCCGCCACAGGTCTTGTTCAACGTCTCCACGAGACGTTGCGGCGAAGTTCATATCGCGCAGCGATGTGAACGCAGCCAAAACCAGCGACGGGCAACCGTCCGTGGGTTCGAATCCCACCGCTTCCGCCAGGCCCCGTTCGTCAATACAGCCCGGCCTTCCCCGCCCCTTCGACCACTTTGCGCGCCAGCGCCGTCACCTGCGCGCTCGGCTGCTCCGATGGCGCCTCGCTCGCCCTGGCCGTCCACATCAGGCGTCCGCTCGCCACGTCGGTCAGCGAGGCATTCGCCGTGTAGGCCGTGGCCACGCGCGTGCCGCCCAGGGGCGCCGACACGCCCACGCCGCCGCCCAGCCCGCCCCCGAAGCCCCCCAGCCCCACGCCCACGGTGAAGCCGGGCCGGGCGACCGTCTGCCCCGGGCCGATGGAGGTCACGAGCACGGCTCGCGCATTCGCCGTCCGGGCGGCGCTCACGTAAGGCGCCGGGCCGCCGGGCGCCGAGGTCGCGGTGCCGACGTCCGGTGCAGCCACCGCGACCACACCGACCCGGGTGAGCTCCGCGCCGACGTTGTCCTGGCAGAGGCGGCGCAGCACTTCGTCCTGGCCTTCGCACACCACCAGCACACGCGCGCCCTTGAGCGGCGCGTTGGCGGTGAGCTGAGGGTCGGACCACTGCGCATCGAGCGGCTGGCTGGCGCAGCCGGCGAGCAGCGCAAGGGTGGCCAGCGCGAGCATGGCGGGGCGTGGGATGAAGGGCAGGCGATGCATGTCGGTCTCCTAGGCAGAGGTGTCTGCAACCGATCATGCCGCGCCCTGCATGGCCCCGGGCGGAGCAGGCTCTAGCGTCTCGTCAATTGACGCAGGTGCGGTTCTTGCCCGTGCGCTTGGCCTCGTAGAGCGCCTCGTCGGCGCGCTCCAGGGCGACTTCGATGCGCTCGCCCGGCCTGTACGCCGTCACCCCGGCGGAGAAGGTGACGAAGATGCGGCGGTCCTCGTGCATGAAGAGCCCGCCCGAGAGCGAACGCTGCAGGCGCGTGAGGATCTGCTCGCCTTCGGCCAGCGGCGTGTCGGGCAACAGCACGACGAACTCCTCGCCGCCGTAGCGCGCCACCATGTCGGTCGGGCGCAGCGTCTTGCTTACCACCTCGGCGAGCGACGTGAGCGCCAGGTCGCCGGCGTTGTGGCCGAGCTCGTCGTTGAGCTTCTTGAAGTTGTCGATGTCGAGCAGGCCGATGCACAGCGTGGAGCCGTCGCGCGCCTGGCGCGCCCGCTCGGCCTCGAAGGCCTGCAGCAGGCCGCGCCGATTGGCGATCTTGGTGAGCTGGTCGGTCGAGACCTCCTCCGACAGGCGGCGCAGCTCGGTCTCGAGCTCGACGACGCGCGCCGAGAGATCGGTCGCCCGCTCGTGCTCGTATTGCAGCTTGCCCTGGGCGACCTTGACGAGCGACTGCACGGTGCGGGTCTCCTCGACCATCTCGCGCACGACGCCGGCCAGGCTCTCCAGCGAATCGGCCTGCTCGATCACGCCCACATAGCGGCCGATGTTCTCGTGGAAGCGGCCGGTCTGGGAGCCGAGCTCCCCCAGCTCGGCGAGCATGCGGTTGATGAGCTGCTTGAGCTGGCCCTGCGCCTTGGCGCGCTCGACCCGCAGCTGGCGCTGGTGCTCGCGGGTGTGGTGCAGCAGCTCGTGCACCGACTTGACGCTGCGCGAGGTGAGGCCCTGTGCGATCTCGTCGCGCATCGCCTCGCATTGGCCCTGGGCCCAGCTCTCGTCCTCGGCCAGATCGGTGAGGCTCGCGGTCAGCTCCTCGCAGAGCGAACCGAGCTGCTCGATCAGGTGGTGGCGGTGCGCCAGCACGCGCGCGGCGCGGGTGCACAGCTGCTCCAGCTCGTCGCCCTGCCCGACGGTGGGCCCGCGCTCGCGGATGCGCTGTACGAGCGCCGACAGCTCGTCCGACAGTTCGGCGCTCGGGTTGGGCGGTGCGGGCAGCGCCTGCTGCACGGTGTCGCTCAGCGCACCGATCAGGCCCTGCCAGATGGGGGTGGCATCACTGGCCACCGGTGCCCCGGCGGGCACGTCCATGAGGGGCGCCGGCTGCGTGGGGTCGGACCATGGGTTCTCGACCACCATCTGCGCCGCCTCGGGATCGACGGCGCCATCGATGGTGTCGCTCTCCCAGCCGTTGAGCAGCTGGTTGAGCCGCTGCTGCAGCCGATGGACGTCGCTGCGCGAACTGGAGAGCACGCGCTGCAGGCTGTCCTTCTTGCGGGCGGTCGTCCACTGGCGGCCGCCGCGCTGCACGCCGCGCACGACGCGCTCGATCAGCCTCGCAAGCGATTCGGCCTGGGCGGCGGATTCTTCACGCCCCAGCGACGGCGCCACGGCTGGGGCGGCCGGCGGCGTGGTGCCGGCTTCCTGGTGGTAGGCCCGCGCGTAGTTCTCGGGCGTGGGCTCCAGCTTGTCCATCACCAGGCGGCGCAGGGCGGCCTTGGCCAGGGCTGCCGGCACGGCGTCGGCGCGCGGCGGCTTCGTCAGGTCCATGACTGCGGAAACAAGGTCAGGCGCTGCCACCCTGCGGCGTGCCGAAGCGCGAACGCGCCTCGATGGCCGCGCGCAGGGATTCGGCCGCCGACGACTCGTCGGCGTTCACGATCCACGGCGCCTTGCGGGGCAGCACGGTCTGCTCCAGCCACTGCTCCAGCACGTCGGCGGGCTGCGCCTTGCTGAAGAGGAAACCCTGCATGACCACGCAGCCCAGGCGATGCAGCACCTCCATCTGGCGCATGTTCTCCACGCCCTCGGCGATCACGCGCAGGCCGAGCGAGCGGGCGAGCGCGATGATGGCGGTGACCACGGCCGAGCTCTGCGGCGTCATGCCGAGGTCGCGCACGAAGGAGCGGTCGATCTTGAGCTCGCTGATGGGCAGCGTCGTGAGGTACGCCAGCGACGAGTAGCCGGTGCCGAAGTCGTCGATGGAGATCTCCACACCGATCTCGTTGAGCCGGTGCAGCGAGGGGATCACGTTCTGCAGGTCCTTCATCAGGCCCGTCTCGGTGATCTCGAGCTCGATCGCGTGGTGCGGCACGCCGTAGCTGGTGACCGCCTGGTGGATGTGCTCGACCAGGTCGGTGCGCTCGAAGAGGCGGTTGGGCAGGTTGACCGCGATGGAGTCGGCGAAGCCGAAGCTGTCCTGCCAGAGGCGCGCCTGGCGCGCGGCCTCGCGGATCGCCCATTCGCTCAGGGGAATGATGAGGCCGGTCTCTTCGGCCAGCGGGATGAAGTCGCCCGGCGGCACCAGCATGCTGCCGCGTTGCCAGCGCATCAGCGCCTCCACGCCCACCATCTTGGCGCCGCGCACGTCGACCTTGGGCTGGTAGTGCAGCACCAGCTCGTTGCGCTCGATGGCCTTGTGCAGGGCGCTCTCGAGCTCCAGCTTCTCGCGGCCCTTGCCGGCGAGCGCCGGGCGGTAGAGCAGCGCCGCATTGCGGCCCTGCGCCTTGACCGAGTACATGGCCACGTCGGAGTTGCGCATGAGGTCGGCCACCGTCGCGCCGTCGCGCGGGTACATGGCGATGCCCACCGACGCGGTGACGAAGCACTCCTGGCCGCCCACGAAGATGGGCTCGCGCATCACGTCGAGGATGCGGTCGGCCACGCGCTCGGCATCGGCCTCGTCCGAGACCTCGGGCAGCAGCGCCACGAATTCATCGCCGCCGAGGCGGCCCACGGCTTCGAGCGAACGGTGCGAGCGCGAGCCCATGGATTCGACCGAGGTCTCCATCACCTGATCGGAGTGGCGCACGCACGAGCGCAGCCGGCGCGACACCTCCATCAGCAGCTCGTCGCCCGCGCCGTGGCCGAGCGTGTCGTTGATCACCTTGAAGCGGTCGAGGTCGATCAGCAGCAGCGCCACCGGGTGGTTGAGGCGGCGTGCGTGCTCGAGCGCACGTTCGGCGCGCCAGATGAGCTGGCGGCGGTTGGGCAGGCCGGTGAGCGCGTCGAAGTTGGCGAGGTGGCGGATCTTGTCTTCCGCCATGCGCCGGTCGGTCACGTCCTGCACGATGCCGGTGTAGCCCGAGAGGTTGCCATGCTCGTTGAACTCGGGCTCCGCCTCGACGTGGATGATGCGCTGCTGCCGCCCATCGGGCAGCGTGACAGGGATGTCGGTCGCGAGCACCGAGCTGTGGCGGAAGACGTCGTGCAGCACCAGCATGAAGCCTTCGCGGTTCTCGCCGGGAATCATGCGCAGCAGGCCGCGCATGCTCACGCGGTCGCCCGGGCCGAGGCCGAAGACCCGCAGGCCCTCGACCGAGAACACCGGGCCGCCCTGCCCCACGCGCCAGTCGAAGCTGCCCATGCGGGCGAGGTCCTGTGCGCGGGCGAGCTTCGCCTTGCTGCGCTCGAGCTCCAGGCGCGTGCGCGACGAGCGCAGCAGGTAGCGCAGGCGCCCGGCGAGCAGGCTCCACTGGGTGGACTTGACGAAGAAGTCGGTCGCGCCCGCCTCGTAGGCGCGCGTGATGGAGGCGTCGTCGTCGAGCCCGGTGAGCATGAGCACCGGCAGCGATTCGAAGCCGGGCAGGTTGCGCAGCTCGGCGCAGGTCTGGAAGCCGTCGAGCCCGGGCATCAGGGCATCGAGCACCACCACGTCGGGGAGCCAGTCGGCCAGCAGCTGGATCGCGCGCTCGCCGCTCGTGGCCTCGGTGATGGCAAAGCCGCGCTCGCGCAGGGCGATGGCGGTCAGGAGGAGGTTGACCTCGTCGTCATCGACCAGCAGCACCTTGGGCTGCACGAGCATGTCGTCATCAGCCAGGGCGGAGCCGGGTACGTTCGTCATGAGGTCAGGCACCCAGCACGCGCTTGAGCGCGGTGCGTGCGATTTCGACTTCGGATTGCAGTTCGGCAATGCGCTCGGCGATGCCGTCCGATTGCTGGTTGCGGGCCCTCGTTTCGAGATCCGAGCACATCCGTGACAACTTCATCGCTCCGATGCTGGCGGACGACGATTTTAGGGTGTGGGCCACGTGGCGAATGCCCGCAAGGTCATTGCTGTGCAGGGCCTCGTCGATCTGCGGCATGAGGCGTGCGACCGAGCTGTCGAAGGCGCTGACCACGCGCTCCATCAGGTGGTTTTCACCGTTGGGGTCGAGTTCGCGCAGCCGCTCCAGGGCCTGGGCGTCGAGGACGCCGTCGTCCGCCACGCCGCCCGCGGAGGTCTGCGCGGGGGCGGCAGCGCCGGGCGATCCGGCCTCGCCGGATCCGGCAGGGGCAGCAGGGCGCAGGTGACGGGTCAGCATGGCAAGCAGTTGGCTCTGGCGAAAGGGTTTGGACAGGTAGTCATCGAAGCCCAGGCTCAGGAAGCGTTCTTCGTCGCCCCCGAGCGCGTTGGCCGTGACCGCAATGATCGGAGTATCCGCTGATGTGAGGAAGTTGAACCGCCCGGCCGTGCCGCGCCGGAACCAATTGAGCGCCTCCACGCCGTCCATGCCCGGCATCTGGATGTCCATCAGCACCAGGTCGAACCGGGTTTCGCACATCGCGCGCAGCCCGGCCAGGGCGCCCGAGCTCACCTGCACCCGGCAGCCGAGTGACCGCAGCATCTGCCCGATCACCTCCTGGTTCACCACGTTGTCTTCCACGACAAGGATGTGTGCGGAAAGGCGTGGCGTCAATCGCTCGGTGTCCGAAATCGACGCAGTAATCCCCAGAATGGCCTGCCTCAGCTCGGCCTTGCGGACCGGCTTGGGCACGAATCGGTGAAAACCCGCCTGATGCGCCGAACGGACGTCGTCAGGAGACGACACCGACGACAGCATCACCATCTTCATGTCGGGATGCAGCCTGGATGCCTGCAGCGCCAGCGCCAGGCCCAGGCCATCCAGGCGGGGCATCTGCATGTCCACGAGCGCCAGGTCGAAGCGCGGGTCGATGCCGGTCTTGCCCTGCAGGATGTCGAGCGCGTGGCGCCCGTCATGGGCCAGCACCACCTTCATGCCCCAGGCGGTGAGCATGTTGTCGAGCACGATGCGGTTGGTCTCGTTGTCCTCGGCCACGAGGATGCGCATGGCCGGCATGGTGCCCAGGTCCTGCGCGGCGAGCGCCGCACCGGGCGCGCCTTCGGGCAGCGGCAGGACAAAGGTGAAGTGCGAGCCGATGCCCGGCTGGCTGCGCACGTCGATCTGCCCGCCCATCAGCTCCACCAGCTGGCGCGAGATCGAAAGCCCGAGCCCCGTGCCGCCGTAGCGCCGCGCCATGCCCACGCTTGCCTGCGTGAAGGCACTGAAGAGCCTGGGCAGGGCGTCGGCCTCGATGCCGATGCCGGTGTCGTGCACGCCGAAGACGAGCCGCCCCGGCGGCTGGCCCGGCGCGGTGCCGAGCGTGACGACCACCTCGCCGCGCTCGGTGAACTTGATCGCGTTGGCGACGAGGTTGGTCAGCACCTGGCGCAGGCGCAGCGGATCGCCGCGCACCACCTGCGGCAGGCCAGGCTCCTCGCGGAAGCTCAGTTCCAGGCCCTTCTCGTGGGCGCGCGGGGCGAGCAGCTCCAGCGTGTCCTCGACCACCGCGCGCAGCGAGAAATCGATGCTCGCGAGCTCGAGCTTGCCGGCCTCGATCTTCGAGAAGTCGAGGATGTCGTTGATGATCTCCAGCAGCGATTCGCCCGAGCGGTACACCGACTGCACGAAGCGGCGCTGCTTGTCGCTGAGCCCCGAGCTCAGGAGCAACTCGGTCATGCCGAGGATGCCGTTCATGGGCGTGCGGATCTCGTGGCTCATGCTGGCGAGGAACTGGCTCTTCGCCTGGCTCGCATGCTCGGCGGCATCGCGCGCGCGTTGCAGCTCGGCCTCGGCCTCGCGCTCGCGCGTCATGTCGCGGGCGAGCGCGATGAGCAGCGTCGGCTCGCCCTGCCCGTTGCGCAGCGCGAAGTAGCGCGCCCCGACCACCTGGCGGCCTTCCGGGCGCTTGAGCACGAAGGCACGCTCCACCGCGCCTTCGCGCAGCAGCGCCTCGGCCATCGCCGGCGCGGCGAGCGTGGCCACGCGGCGGCCGAGGGCCTGCTCGAGCGTCTTGCCGACCACGTCTTCGCGGCGCACGCCGAACTCGCGCTCCGCATGCGCATTGATGTTGAGCACGCGCGGCTGGGGCCCGACGCTGAACACGTACAGGCTCGCCGGGAGGTTCTCGACCAGGGTGTGGAAATAGTCGCGGCCGGATTCGAGATCGAAGCCCGCCTCCAGATCGGACATCACGCTCGAAGGCGCATAGGTGCTGTCGCCACCGACCTGCTCGGCGACGGGCTCGGCCGCCCCGGCCGACATGCGCGGCAGCAGCATGGCCGCGCCGAGCACGGCCACCGCGAAGAGCGAGAGCCAGCGCGCCATCTCGGCCGTTTCGGCCAGCGAGACACCGGCAGCGAATGCCGCCAGGCCCAGCATCAACCATCGAGCGCTCAGCGGGGGCATGGGTCGGGCGGGAGAAACTGCCAGTTCGGGGACGGACATGTTTTCGGCATCGGCGCGGCCGACTTGAACGGCCGTCCACCCGCTGGGCCGACCCTCGTTCCCACCGAGGCTGGCCGCAAGGTCAGTCCTTACAATCTTTGCCAATGACCCTCGTGCTGCTCACGGTGTTGGCACTCCTGGCCCTGGCGGCGGCGGCAGGCGCCGTGGCATGGGCGGCCCGGGGGCAGCAGCGCCAGCGCGCCCTGGAGCGCGAGCTTCAAGCCGCCCGCGCGCGCGAGCACGCCCTCGCCCTCACGCTGGATGCGTGGCAGTGGCGCACCGACCACCAGCACCGCGTGGCCTCGCTGCAGCCCCCCGCCGGCAGCAGCGAGCCGGCACCGTCGATCGAGCAACGTCCGCTCCTGTGGGAGCTCTTCCAGGCCAACGGCACCGACCTGCGCACCCGCGTGCATGCGCACGCCGCCTTCGATGCGATCGAAGTCGCGCTCGTCAGCGGCGATGCGCGCACGACGCTCCTGCTGCGCGGCGCGCCGCTGCTCGATGCCGATGGCCGCTATGCCGGCCATGTGGGCACCGCGCGCGCGGCCGGCGCACCCGCCCTGCCCGCCGGGCCGAGCGCCGAAGCGCTGCAGGACCAGGAGTCCTTCAGCTACACCGTCTCTCACGACCTGCGTGCGCCCATCCGCGTGGTCGAAGGCTTCACCAAGATCCTCAAGGAAGACTACGGCCGCCTGCTCGACCGCATCGGCAACGACCACCTCGACCGCGTGCTCGGCGCGGCCGCGCGCATGAACAGCATGATCGACGCGCTGCTCGCGCTGTCGCAGCTCTCGACGCGGCCGCTGTCCCGCCAGCCGGTGAACCTCTCGCAGCTCGTCGGCTACATCGTGGACGACCTGCGCCGCCAGGCGCCCGAGCGTCACGTGACCGTGCACGTGGAGCCGGGGCTGCAGGTGCAAGGCGATGCGACGCTCCTGCGCGTCGCGCTCGAGAACCTGCTCGGCAACGCCTGGAAGTACACCGCCAAGTGCCGCGAGCCGCGCATCTGGGTCGAGCGCACCGATCACGAAGGGCGCTCCGCCTTCATGGTGCGCGACAACGGCGCGGGCTTCGACATGCGCTTCGCCGACCGGCTCTTCGGCGTCTTCCAGCGGCTGCACAGCGCGACCGACTTCCAGGGCACGGGCGTCGGGCTCGCCTCGGTACGGCGCATCATGCGCCGGCACGGCGGCGACATCTGGGCCGAAGGCGAAGTCGACCGCGGCGCGCGGTTCGTGTTCTGGCTCGGGAACTGAGCCTCAGCCCTCGGCCGGCTTGGCGAGGAGCTCCACCGCGTCGAGCAGCCGCTCGGCCTGCACGGGCAGCGGCCGCGATTCGCTGGCGGCGAGTTTCTGAAGCCGCTCCAGCGCCGCACTGCGCGGCAGCGAATAGCGGTGCATCAGCACGCCCACGGCCATCGCAACGGTCTGCGTGAGCACGTCATCGCCCGCCGGGCGGGCGGCGGGCGGCTCGGCCGGCGCACGCTTGGCGAGCTGCGCGAAGGCCGCTTCCACGGCCGGCACGATCTGGTGGATGTCGAGGGGCTTGACGAGGTAGGCCACCGCCCCGAGCGCCTTGACCTGCGCGACGGTCTGCTCGTCGGAGAAGGCCGAGAGGAACATGAACGGCACCTGGCAGTACTCGCGCAGGTAGGCGGCCACGTCGAAGCCGCTCTTGCCTTCCATGCGGATGTCGAGCAGTGCCAGGTCGGGCCGGTGTTCACGCGCGAGCAGGATGGCGTCGTCGCCATTGTCTGCATCGATGATCTCGTAGCCGGCCGCCGCGAGACCGTGGGTCAATGTCGCCAGCACGAGCCGGTCGTCATCGACCACGAGAATCGTTCCTTTTCTTGTCGTCACGCGATACCCCAAGCGACTGCGGCGATTGTGGCCGAAAGCCCCCGCCTGCGGGGCGCATCGTGTAAGCAGCTGATGCCGCCGCGTGAGCGAGTGCTCAGGCCGCGGCGATGCGCATCACGCCGGGCGGCACGAGGGCGATGGTGGCGACCACGTCGTCGCCGTGCTGCTCCACGGTGAGGCTCGCGCTGCGGCGCGGCAGCAGCGCGCGCACGAGGCCGAGGCCCGACACGCCGCCCGGGAAGCGCGCGAGGCTGAAGCCCGGCGGGAGCTGGCCGCGGTTGGCGATGGCCACGTGCACGCCGCCGTCGCTGCAGCGCAGGTCGCAGTGCACGGCCGAGGGGTCGTCGATCGCCATGCTGTGCTTGATCGCGTTGGTGAGCAGCTCGTTGACGGTGAGCGCGATCGGAATGCTCTCGGCCTCGGGCAGCGCCCACAGGTGCGCCGGGCCGTCCACCGTGAGGCGGATGGTGCGGCCGAAGGTGCGCTGCACCGAGCCCGTGATCGCCTCCAGCACGCTCTTCACGCGCAAGGGGCCGGTCGCGCCGACCTGCAGCCCGTAGACCTGCGCGATCGCCTGCACCTGGCCGACCACTTCGGCGATGAAGGGCGCGACCTCGGGCTTCCTCGCACCGATCTGCTGCAGCAGGCCGGCCACCCCCTGCAGGTTGTTCTTGATGCGGTGGTGGACTTCCTTCACCAGCATCTCGCGCTGCGCGATGGCCGCCTCGAAGCGCGCCTCCTGCGCGGCGCGCTGCTCGGTCACGTCGGTCGCCACGAGCAGCAGCTGGTCGGGGGCCGAGCCGGGCGCCGCCATGGGCAGGTAGCGCGCATCCCACAGGCGCGACTCGCCATGGGTGACGGTGCGGTACTCGCGCTGCGTCACGTCGTGCGCGGCGAGCGCCTGCTGCATGTCCTCGCGGTAGCGCCCGGCCTCGGCCGTCTCGACGATCTCTTCCACCGTGCGGCCGACCATCTGCGAGGGGGTGAGCCCGAGGCTCTGCGCCGCGGTCTGGTTGGTCTGCAGCACGCGCAGGCTCTGCGCGTCGAAGAGCGTGATCGCCAGCGGCGCCGCCTCGATCACGCGCTGCAGCGACGCCTGGACCTCGGCCGTGCGCGCCTCGGCCTGGCGGCGGCGCTCGATGTCGAGCAGCGCATACGTGAGCTGCCGGCCGGTGGACTCGCGCCCCGTCATCACGGCATTGCCCACCACCCAGAAGACGCGCCCGTCGCGCGCCTGCACGCGGCACTCGAAAGTCTCGGCCTGCCCTTCGACCAGCTCGTGCAGGTAGCGCGTCTGCCGGAACGGGTGGTCGTCGCCCGGCGGCGCCACGGTGCTCATGGGCTGGCCGACGAAGTCCGGGAGGTCGCCCGCGAACATGCGGCGGGCGGAGCGGTTCATCCACTCGATGCCGTCGGGCCCGACGGTGACGATGCCCACCAGCACCGAATCGAGGATGGCGCGCGTGCGCTCGGCCTGCAGCGCCAGCGCGTGCTGCGCGCGGTGGCGGTCGTCCACGTTGACGTAGGAGGCGATGAGGCCGCGGTCGGGGTCGCCTTCGACCACCTGGCGCGTGCTGACCTGCACCCACACCAGGCTGCCGTCGCGGCGGCGCAGCTGGCGCTCGCCGGTCCAGCGGCCGTGCGCGCGCAGGGCCGCGCGGGTGATGCCGCGCAGCCGCAGGAACTCCTCGTGGTTCGCGTAGAGCTCGAAGGTCGCCAGGCCGTTCATGACCTCCGGCGGATGACCGGTGAGCTGGCACATCGCGTCGTTCGCGCGCTGCACATGATCGTCGCGGATGAAGGCGATGCCCACCTCCGAGAGGCTGAACATCAGCTCGCGGTCGCGCGCGAGCGCCTCGAGCTCCATCTGCTGGCTCTTCAGGCGCGTGATGTCGGAGAGCACCGCGATCGCTTCCGTGGCGTCGCCGCCCGGTCCGGCGCGCCGCACGGTGAGCGCGCACCACTGCAGCGGCGCATCGGGCGCGGGTTGCAGGGTGAGCTCGGCCTCGAACACCGTGTCGGCCGCCAGCGCCGCTTCGATCTCGTCGACGAGCCGGTGCGCATCGGGCTGCGAGGCGAAGAGCTCGGCCAGGCCGCTTCCGGCGACCTTGCCGGCGTGGAAGCCCAGCAGCGCCTCGAAGCCGCTGTTGCAGCGCACCAGCACGCCACTGCGGAGGTAGGCGATGCCTGCGGTGGTGCTCTCGAGGATGGTGGTCATCTCGCGCAGCAGCGTGTCGCTGCGCGCCTGCGCCTGCTGCTGCTCGGTGATGTCGAGCGTGACGACCGAGGTCGTGCGCTTGCCCGACGCGAGCGTCGCCGGCTCCACCCGCGTCTGCAGCCAGCGCTGGCCCAGCTCGGGGTGACGGATCGCATAGCGCACCACGGTGCGGTGACCGTGGCGCAGCGCCTGCTGCAGCCGCTCGTATTCGGGCAGCGATTCGGGGATCACCACCTCGCGCCGGATGGATTGCAGCGCCGCAGCCGAAGCCGCATCGCCGCTCCCGCCTGACGGCGGCAGGGCGCTGCCGTGCTGCACCCAGCCGCTCGCTTCCTGGAAGGTGGCCAGGCCCACGCCCGCGCTGTCGACGAGCGCGCCGATCTGCATGTGCGCGAGGTCGCGCTCCTCTTCGGCGCTGCGGTCTTCCACCACCGCCATGTAGCGCAGCTGGCCGCTGGCGGTACGGTAGCAGCGCAGCGCCGAGCGCAGGCTGCGCACGCCGCCATCGGCCTGGCGCACCCACGCCTGCGATTCGACGGGGCTCGCGCCCGGCTCCAGCGTGGCGAGCGGCCGGCCGTCCTGCCAGCACAGCAGCTGCTGCACGCCGGGCTCGGCTTCGGACATGAGCACCGGCACATGGCCCGCCAGCGCCTCGAAGGCGGGATTGGTGCGCACGAGCAGCCCCTGCTCGTCGAAGAGCACCATGCCCACCGGGCTGAGGTCGAACCAGTCGTCGAGCTCGCGGCTCGCGCGGTCGGCGCGCTCGCGCGCCACGTGCTCGGCGGTGCTGTCCTGCAGGATGGAGAGAAAGCGCACCTCCCCCGCTTCGTCGACCCACTTGCGCCAGGTCGCGCGGTACCAGCGCTCGCGTCCATCGGCATGGACGAGCCGCCGCTCCACCAGACGGGCCGCCTGGCCGGGCTGCGCCTCGGCGTCAGTCTGCGCGCGGTAGGCGAGGTTGAGCTCGCGGTCTTCGAGCGGCTGCAGCGCGATCGGGTCCATGCCGATCAGCTCGCGCGCCGGCCGCCCGGTGAACTCGGCATAGGCCGGGTTGACCTGCACGAAGCGGTGCTGCTCGTCCTGCACGCAGGCGGGAAACGGCGACTCCCAGAAGAGGCGCATCAGCTCCTCGCCGAGCGAGGGCTGCACCGCGACATCGGGCACCGGCGCGGGCTTGGCCAGGCGCAGCGCCCAGCGCTCGCCTTCGAGCGGCGTGAGCGAGACGTTGCACAGCCGCCCGTCGGCGAGCGTCACGGTGTCGGGCAGTGCCACGGTGGAGGCGCCCAGGCGCGGCACGCCCTTGCTCAGCACCTGCAGCACCGCGCGGGTGAGCGGCTCGCCGAGTTGGCCTTGCAGGGTGTGCAGCGCCGCGCCGGAGCCGGTGCCCAGCCAGCGCTGGGCGGCGGCATTGGCGTGGTAGATGCGCGCGCTGCGATCGAGCACGAGGACCGCGTCGGACAGGGTGTCCAGGAAGAGACGCAGGGCCTTGGGATCGAACATCTGCGCGAGTGTACGCAGGGGTGGCCCCCTGCGTTGCGCCCGGCTCGGCCCGGGCGGCGCGTGCCGGTCAGTCGACCTGCGAGGCCGAGGTCAGCGCCGCCAGCACGGCGCGGTTGATCTCCGACACGCTCAGCATCAGCGTCTCGGCTGCGGCGCGGAAGTCGTAGATCGACTCGTTCTCCACCGCCTGCACCAGCGCGAAGTACGGCTGGTAGGGGCCCGATCCATCGACCAGCGCCTGGTACACGCGCTCGGGCACCGGGATGGTCTTGAGCAGCTCCGAGAAGGGCTGCTTGAACATGCGGTCGAGCAGCGAGAAGACGCCGCAGATGAACATCTCGTTCTTCATCTCCTCGTCGCCCGAGGAGCGCACGAGTTCTTCCATCAGCAGCCCGCGGCGCACGGCGGCGAACATCACGGGCTTCATGTTGGTGTCCTTGCCGGCGGTGGCCAGCAGGAGCGCGAGCCAGCGCTTCAAGCGCTGGTAGCCGAGCATCATGATCGCGTGGCGGAAGGAGCTGATCTCCACGCGCAGGCCGAAGGCCGGCGAGTTGATGTAGCGCATCAGCTTGAAGGCGAGCGACGGGTCGCGCTTGAGCGTGCCTTCGAGCTTCTCGATCGGCTCCTGCTTGTCCACGCGCTGGATGAGCTCGACGATCACCTGCAGGTCGGTCTGCGGCTGCTTGCCGCCGCCCCTGGCCTGCGACTGCTCGATCGCGTCGTCGATCGGCCAGCCGAGCACCGCGGCCGCGCCGCGCGTGAAGCTGCCTTCGAGCTCGGCGAGCGTGCGCACGCCCGACTGGACGTGCGGGATGTTGCGGATCACGCCGGCCGGCGGTGTGGCGCCGGCCTCGTTGATGCGCCGGTCATCGGCCAGGTCGATGATGGAGTAGGTGAAGCAGGGCAGCACTTCGCGCGGCAGCTCCTTGAGCGGGCGGCCCTTGATGAGCAGCGTGGTGCCCGCGGCATGCAGGTTCTGCAGCGCGACGATGTTGGCCGGGTCGACCGCCATGAAGGCCGGCACCTCGACCATGAGGTTGGGCGACGGCGAAGCGCGCAGCAGGTCCTGCAGCAGGCTCTCGCTCAGCACGTTGAGCGAGGCCTTGCCGCCATCGGCCGGCCACACGCCGCCCACGGCGTGCAGCAGCTGCGCCACGTCGGGCACGGCATCGGGCTTGAGGGGGAAAACGGTGAGCCGGGTGGCCGAGACCGCACGGCTGCGGTCGATGAAGGGCGAATAGCCGAGGGCCACCTGGCCCAGGATGGTGGAGTCGTTCACGCGGCTGTCCTGCGGTCAGAAGCGGTGGGGAATCCGTACACGGCTTCTTAGGTGATGTAGTTGAAGAGCGACATCTTCTGCACCAGCGAGTAGCTCTTGAGCGCCGCATCGTAGCCCGTTTGCTTGTTCTGGAAGTCCGAAATCGCGCGCACCATGTCCAGCCCTTCCGCATTGGAACGATCGGTCTGTGCGGAAAGGCGCAGATCGTCCAGGCGGCCGGTCGCCGCGTCGATGCGGTTGAGCGTGTCGCCCACCGCTGCGCGCACCGATTGCATCTGCGCCATGGCGCCATCGATCGCGGCAAGCGCGGCGTTGTTGGTCTGGGCGATCTGCGAGGTGCTGCGCATCGGCGTGTTGAGCTCGGCCACCGCGCGGTCGATCGCGTCGAAGATGTTGAGGTCGGCGCTCGACGGCACGAGCTCGAAGGTGTCGCCGTCGGCCGGCGTGCCGCTCACGGTGGTGGTGAGCCCGTCGATCTGGATCGCGCGGCCGGGCACGTAGGGCTCGCCCGCGATGGCGGTGGCGCCGCCATCCTGGAGGATCGAGTAGGTCACGACGCCGCCGGCTTCGGCGAAGACGATGCTGTAGCTGCTGCCGGTGAGCTGGCTCGGATCGGTCACGCGGCCGGTGTCGATCCAGGCCTGGCCGTTGTTGGCGGCGGCAGGCTGGGTGAGGAAGACGCCGTTGCCGGTGCGCGCGCTCATCCAGGCAGCGCGGCCGTCCACGGTGAGCGGCAGTGGGTCCCCGGCCGCTTCGACCTGGCCGGCGGTGCCCTGGTGGACCACGCCGCCGGGCGCGTCGACGAAGGGCACGCGGTCGGGCGTCTGCCCGCCGAAGAGGTAGTTGCCCGCGCCATCCTGCCGGTTGGCCACACCGAGCAGCTGTGTGCGCAGCCCGGCGATCTTGTCGGCCTGCGCGCGGCGCTCGAGGTCGCTGTAGCTGCCGTTGCCGGCCGCGACCATGGCCTCGCGGATCTGCTGCAGCAGGTCGCTCGCGTCGCCCAGCGCGCTCTCGGCGAGCTGCATCGCGTTCTGGCTCGCGTTCACGGCGCGCTGGAGCGCATCGGTGCGGGTCTCGGCGGCCAGCGCCCGCTCGGCGCGCGCGGCTGCAGCCGGGTCATCGCTCGCGCGGTTGACGCGCTTGCCGGTCGTGAGCTGCTCCTGCGCGGTGGCCATCGCGGTCTGCCGCTTGATGAGCGACTCGACGGATGCATCGAAGGAGTTGGCGGTGCTGACGCGCATGGTGGGCTGGCCTCGGTCAAGTCGTCGTCATCGATCAGCGGCCGGTCATCTGCAGCAGCGTGTCGAAGACGGATGTGGCCACCTGCAGCATCTTGGCCGCTGCCTGGTAGCTCTGCTGGAACTGGATCAGGCGCGCGGCCTCTTCGTCGAGGTTCACGCCCGCCTTGTTGGCGCGTGCCGCTTCGGCCGTCTGCGCCATGGAGCTGGAGATGTCGGACGCGGCGCGCGCGCTCTGCACGCGCACGCCGATGTCGGAGAGTGCGCTCGCATAGGCCTCGGTGATGTTGCGCCCGGGCACGAGGGTGCCGCCGGCGAGCGTCATCGCGCCCACGAAGTTCTCGTTCGCCAGCGCGACGAAGGCATTCGCATTGCCGTTGTTGGCGCCGGGCGAGGTGGTGCGCGCGACGTCGATCACGTCGCCGTCGCGCGGCACGCCCGAGAGCGCGAGCGCGAAGCCGTTGATCTCGATCGGGCTGCCGGCGCTCCAGGTGCCGGTGCCGTTGCCGACCACGGCGTTGCCCGCATCGAGCAGCTCGTAGTCGTAGCCGCCGCTGTCGGAGTTGAAGGTGATGCGCACCGACAGCGCCGGATCGTGTGCTGCCGGATCGACCACGCCGAGCGACGCCATGCGCGCGGTGCCGGTGTTGTCCACCGAGAAGGTGCTGGTCACGGCGGCGGCGGCGGCGAGTCCGCGCGGGTCGTTCATCACGAGGCGCATGTCGGCCGCCGACGGGGCCACGGCCTGCAGCACGAAGCGGTCGCCCGCCGCGGGCGTGCCGCCGGTCATCTGGAGGTGCAGGCCTTCCACCTCCACGCCTGCGGCGAGCGCGGCCGGGTCGAAGGGGCTGCCTTCCACCTCGGCGCCGTCGGACAGGCGCAGGAGCGTGTAGTTGGTGCCGTCGAAGCGCAGCTCGTAGTCGCTTGCCTGCACGTGGGTGTAGTCACTCACCGCGAGGCTGAAGGTCGCGTCGCCGGTGTTGTCGGTCGAGGCCAGCGTGCGCGGCGCGCCCACCGAGAAGAGCGGCGCGCCGGCACGCGCCGGCTGGCTGCCGTCGAGGCCGAGCGACTGCTGCCGGTTGACCGCGCCGCTCAGGGCGACGGCGAGCTGGCCGAGCAGGTTGCGCGCGGCCGCGAGGTCTTCGTTCTGGAAGCGCACGAGGCCGGCGATGCGCCCGCCCGCGATGCTGTTGCCGGGCACCAGGCGCGCCACGCCCCCCTCTTCCAGCGCGAGCTGGCTCTTGGAGGGGTCGAACGGATCGGGCGCGGCCACGAGCCGGTTGGTCGTGCTGCCGAGCACCAGCGACTGGCCGCCGCCGATGAAGAGGCCCACCGAGCCGTCGCTCGCCTCGATGGAGGTGACGTTGATGTAGCTGCCGATCTGGCTCACCAGCTGGTCGCGCTGGTCGAGCAGGTCGTTGGGCGTATGGCCGGCGCCGTTGAGGCCCGAGATCTCGCGGTTGAGCACCGCCACCTGCTGCGCGAGCGCGTTCACGGTGTCGATGTCGGAGCGCAGGTCCTGCGTCACGCCGGTCTGCAGGGTGTTGAGCTGTTCGCCCGCGGCCTGAAAGCGCGCGGCGAGCTCGCGGGCGCGCGTCATCACCACCTGGCGCGCCGAGGCGTCGCTCGGGTTGTTGGCCACGTCCACGAACGCATCGAGCATCTGGCGCGCCGCGTGGCCGATGCCGGCCTCGCCGAGCGGCAGCACGTTCTCGAGCTGCGTGAGCTGCTCCAGCCGCGCCTGGTCGGCCGAGGCGAGCGAATTGGTGGCCGCCGCCTGCCCGGTGAGGAAACGGTCGTACGAGCGCACCACCGTCGTCACGTTCACGCCCTGGCCGAAGAAGCCGGCGCCGGTGTACTGCCCCTTGGCGGTCGCGAGCTGCACCTGCTGGCGCGAATAGCCCTGCGTGTTGGCGTTGGCGATGTTGTTGCCGACCGTCTGCAGGGCAGCAAGGTTCGCCGCCATGGCACGGGTGCCGATGCCCATCAAGGTTGAAGCGCCCATGTCAGACCCTCCTCGTCAGTCGGTCGCGGCGGCTGGCCCGGCGCCGAGCCACCCCCGGCAGGGCGTGCGCCCCCGCGGGGAGCCGCGCACGAAGTGAGCGGGGCGCCGTCATCACGCCATCGCGCGCTGCAGGCGCAGCGTCGTGTTGATCATCCGGGTGAGCTTGTCGGCATACGCGGGGTCGGTGGCGTAGCCGGCCTTCTGCAGCCCTTGCGCGAAGCCCTGCGCCGACGAGGCGTTGGCCACCACCTTCGAGTAGCGCGGGTTGTTCTTCATGAGCTTCGCGTAGTCGGTGAAGGCCTCTTCGTAGTTGGCGTAGGCGCGGAACTTCGCCTTCACCTTCTGCGGCTTGCCGTTCACGTATTCGGTGGTCGTCACCTCGGCGACGGGGCCCTTCCAGCCGGGGCCGGCCTTGATGCCGAAGACGTTGAAGGAGGTGCTGCCGTCGCCGTGCTTGATCTCGTGGCGGCCCCAGCCGGATTCGTGCGCGGCCTGCGCGACCATGAAGTTGGCCGGGATGCCCGTCGCGGCCTCGGCCGCCTTGGCCGCCTCGCCGTGGATCTGCAGGAAGCCCTTCTGGCGCGCCTTGCCCTCCAGGCCGTCGAGCGACGGCGGCGGCGGCGTCTTGCCGGCGTTCGTCTTCTCGACCGCGGCCTTGGCCGAGTCGGCGGCGATGTTGGCGAGCGGCTCGCCCAGCTGGCGCTCGAGCTGGCGCGCGATCACCTCCGAGAGGCCGCCGCGCAGGCCGGTCATCTGGGTGGCGAACTGCTGGTCGAGCATCTCGGTGCCGAGCTTGCTGCCGGCGTTGTCGAGGAAGCCCGAGCCCACCTGCGCGTCGCGCATGCTCTTCATGAGCTGCTGCATGAAGATGCCTTCGAACTGCTTCGCGGCCTCGCGCACCGCCGCCTTGGGGTCGCTGGCCGCGGCGCTGCGCAGCTGCGCGATGCTGCGCGCATCGCCGATCGGATGGTTGGACGACACGCTCATATCACTTCGATCTCGGCTTGCAGGGCGCCGGCGGTCTTCATCGCCTGCAGGATGGCGAGCAGGTCCTGCGGCGTGGCGCCCAGCGCCGAGAGCGCCTTCACCACGTCGGCCAGCTTGGCGCTCGCGGGCATCTGGATCAGCGGGCCGGGCTCCTGCTTGATGGTGATGTCGGCCTTGTCGGCGCGCACCGTCTCGCCCTTGGAGAAGGGCGCGGGCTGGCTCACGCCGGGGGTGTTGTTGATCGTGACCGAGAGGTTGCCGTGCGCGACCGCGCAGGCGCCGAGCGTCACGGCCTGGTTCATCACGACCGAGCCGGTGCGCGCGTTGATCACGACCTTGGCCGAGGGCGCGGCGAGCTGCAGCGGGAGGTTCTCGATGTCGGCGAGGAAGCCCACGCGCTGGTCGGGCGACTCGGGCATGTGCACCTTGACCACGCGGCCGTTGACGGCCTGCGCCGTGCCGTCGCCCATCTTCGCGTTGATGGCGCGGGCCACCTCGCGCGCGGTGGTGAAGTCGTGCGCGTTGAGGTCGAGCTGCAACGTGCTGCCGGTGTTGAGCGGCGTGGGAACGGCGCGCTCCACGGTCGCGCCTTCGGGAATGCGCCCGGCCGAGAGGTGGTTGATCTGCACCTTGGAGCCGGCCGCCGAGGCACCGGCGCCGCCCACGATGAGGTTGCCTTGCGCGAGCGCGTAGACCTGGCCGTCGGCGCCCTTGAGCGGCGTCACGATCAGCGTGCCGCCGCGCAGCGACTTGGCGTTGCCGAGCGAGGAGACGGCCACGTCGATGGTCTGGCCGGGCTGCGCGAAGGCCGGCAGCTGCGCGGTCACCATCACGGCGGCCACGTTCTTGATCTGCAGGTTGGTGCCCGGCGGGATGGTCACGCCCATCTGCTGCAGCATCGCCATGAGGCTCTGCGCGGTGAAGGGGGCGGAGGTGGTCTGGTCGCCCGTGCCGTCCAGGCCGACGACCAGGCCGTAGCCCACCAGCTGGTTGGTGCGCACGCCCTGGATGGAGGCCACTTCCTTGATGCGGGTGGCGTGTGCGTGGGCCGGCCACCAGAGGCTGGCGCTCGCGGCCACCAGCGCCAGGGCGACCAGGGCGCGGATCAGGGCATCGAGCAGTTTTTCGCGGGTGGTTTCCATGGCGGTGACAAGAGGGCTCCTGTCACCGATTCTGGAATTCTTTAGAACGGCATAAGGTTCAAAAAGAAGCGCCCGAGCCACCCTATTCCGTTGACATCGGCCTGCGCGCCGCGGCCGCGGTGCTCGATGCGCACGTTGGCGATCTGCACCGACTGCACGGTGTTGCCGGGCTGGATGGAGCGCGGGTCGACCTGGCCCGAGAAGCGCAGCACGTCCACGTTCTGGTTGACGCCGATCTGCTTCTCGCCGCTGATGACGAGGTGGCCGTTGGGCATGACGTCGATCACGGTGCTCGTGATGACGCCGGAGAAATCGTTGGTGTTCTCGGTGCTGCCCTTGCCTTCGAAGCTGTTGGTCGAGCCGCCTTCCACGCCCGCGCGGGCGAAGGCCGCGGCGCGCACCCCCGGCAGCGCCGAGACGCTGCCGCCGATGCTGCCGGTCTTGTCGATCGAGCTCGTGCTCTTCTGGCTGGCCGAGACCTTCTCGACGATCTGCACGGTGATGGTGTCGCCGACCAGGCGGGCGCGGTGGTCCTCGAAGAGCGGGCGGTACTGCGTGGCCTGGTAGATCGCGCCGTTGTTCGCCGGCGGCATGGGCACGGGCTCGGGGCGCAGGCGGTGCGCGGGGCCGGCGACGTCGACCTTGGGCAGGGTGTAGGGGGTTTCGCAGCCGGCGAGCGCGAGGCAGGCGGCGGCGATGGCGAGGGGCTTGGTCAGGCTTGTTCTGCGCACGGTACGGAGGCTCGGTTGGAGCGGCTTGTGGTTTCCGGTTGCCATGGGGGGCTCGGAGGGGTGGTGCGAGGGCTTCGACAAGCTCAGCCCGAACGGGGCTTTGCTCAGCCCAAGCGAGGCTTTGCTCAGCCACGGACGAAGCCGCAGCCCGAACGGAAACCCACCTCCGTTCGCCCTGAGCAGGGACTGGGCTTGTCGAAGGCCCGTGTCGAAGGGTGAGTGCCCGGGCCTGGGCTTCAACAGGCTCGGCCGGAACGCAGGATCGCTCACCACGCCCACGCTCACAGCTGCGCGAGGCGCTGCAGCATCTGGTCGGAAGTCTGGATCGCCTTCGAGTTGAGCTCGTAGGCGCGCTGCGTCTGGATCATGCCGACCAGCTCTTCGACCACGTTCACGTTCGAGGTCTCCACATAGCCCTGCTGCAGCGCGCCCAGGCCGTTCTCGCCCGGGGTGCCGGCGGTGGCGGGGCCGCTGGCCGCCGTTTCCACGTAGAGGTTCTGCCCCTTGGGGTCGAGACCGGCCGGGTTCACGAAGTTGACGAGCTGCAGGTTGCCGAGCGTCTGCGGCGCGGTCTGGTTGGGGATGGAGGCGGTGACCGTGCCATCGGGCGCGATGGTCACGCTCAGCGCGTTGTTGGGAATGGTGATGCCGGGCTGCACCATGTAGCCGAGGTTGGTGACGAGCTGACCCTGCGCGTTGACCTGGAAGGATCCGTCGCGGGTGTAGGCCGCCGTGCCGTCGGGCATCTGGATCTCGAAGAAGCCGCTGCCGCGCACGGCCACGTCGAGCGGGTTGCTGCTTTGCTGCAGGTTGCCCTGCGTGAAGCTGCGGCTGGTGGCCACGGCGCGCGTGCCCAGGCCCACCTGCAGGCCGGTGGGCAGCGTGGTCTCCTCGCTGCTGTTGGCGCCGGCCTGGCGCAGGTTCTGGTACATGAGGTCCTCGAAGACCGCGTGCGACTTCTTGTAGCCGTTGGTCGCGGTGTTGGCGAGGTTGTTGGAGATGTGGTCCAGCTGGGTCTGCTGGGCCTCCATGCCGGTCTTCGAGATCCAGAGCGATCGCATCATGGTGGGGTTTCCTGTCAGCTCAGCGTGAGCAGTTGCGCGGCAGCCTTCTCGTCGCCTTCGGCGGTCTGCAGCATCTTCATCTGGGCCTCGAACTGCCGCGCCGCGGCGATCATCGAGACCATGGTTTCCACGGCGCTCACGTTGGAGCCTTCGAGCGCGCCGTCCTGCACGCGCGCATTGGCATCGGCCTCCAGCACGCCCTCGGGCGAGCGGAAGAGCCCGTCGGCGCCGCGCTCGAGCTGGCCTTCCGGCGTCACGAGCTTCAGGCGGCCCACCGCGTTGATGGTGCCGGTGGCGCCGTTCTTCGCGCTGATGGTGCCGTCGGGCGCGATGCTCACCTCGCTGTTGGGCGGCACCTGGATCGGGCCGCCGTCGCCCATGACGGGCAGGCCGCTGCGGGTGACGAGCATGCCTTCGGCGGTGAGGTCGAGCGCGCCGCCGCGGGTGTAGGCCTCGGTGCCGTCGAGCCCCTGCACCGCTAGCCACGCATCGCCGCGCATCGCGACGTCGAGGTTGCGTCCGGTGTTGCTGATGACGCCGGGCGTGGCGTCGTAGCCGGGCGTGGTCTCGAGCGCGTAGACGCGCGTGCTCGCGCCGCTGCCTTGCACCGGCACGGCGCGGAAGGCCTGCAGCTCGGCGCGAAAGCCCGGCGTGGAGACGTTGGCCAGGTTGTTGGCCAGCGTGTCCTGGCGCTGCATCATGGCTTTGGCGCCGGACATGGAGAGATAGATCATGCGGTCCATGTGACTACTCCCCGCTCGCCGAGTACGTCGAGCGACCCTCCGAGAGGGTCGGGCCTTGCTTGGGGCGGCCCGGCGCGGCGGCCCGTACTCGATCAAGCGTCATTGGTTACTCGCGTCAGCGCAGATTCACCAGCGTCTGCATGATCTGGTCCGTCGTCTTGATGGACTGCGCGTTCGCCTGGTAGACGCGCTGCGCGGTGATCATGTTCACGAGCTCGGCGGTGAGGTCCACGTTCGAGTCTTCCAGCGCGCCGGCCTGCAGCACGCCGAGGTTGCCCTGGCCGGGCGTGCCCACGATCGGATCGCCCGATTCATAGGTGCGCGCCCACATGTTGCCGCCGAGCGGGCGCAGGCCCTGGACGTTGCGGAAGGTCGAGATCTCGATCTGGCCCGCGGGCTTGGACTGCCCGTTGGAGTAGGTCGCCATCACGATGCCGTCGGATTCGATCGACAGGCCCGAGAGCTGGCCGGGCGCATAGCCGTCCTGCGTGAGGTCGGTCACGCCGAAGCCCGCGCCGAACTGCGTGGCGGCGGAGAGGTCGAGCTGGATGCCGCTGATGGGCAGCGTCTCGGCGCCGGCCGCATTGGTCGTCGCCGGGATGTCGAGCGTGATCGGCCCGGCCGGTGCCGTGGGGGCGCCACCGCTGGTCGGGAAGGTCATGGTGGTGACGGGCGCGGGGTCGCCGCCGCCATCGACGGCCACCGAGGTGCCGTTGGCGGTGATGTACACGTTCCAGGTGTCGGTGCCGGCCTTCTGGAAGTAGTAGGTCAGCGCCACGTCCTGGCCGCGCTGGTCATAGACGACGAGCGAGGTGGCGTTGTTGTAGGTGGAGGCGTCGGTGAAGTTGACCTGCGGCGTGCCGGCCGGCAGCGTGGTGGCCGCGCGCGAGTCGAGGTTCATCTCCATCGCGATCTCGGTGGTGGCCGCCGGCTCGATGCCCGCGGTGGGAAGCTGCAGCGGGGCCGCCACGCCCGGCTGGATCACGCCGTTGCCATCGGCCGGGTAGCCCAGCAGCTGGCCGCCCTGGTTGTTGACGATGTAGCCGTCCTTGTTGACCTGGAACTGGCCATTGCGCGTGTATTGCGTCTGGCCGTTCACGCGCACTTCGAAGAAGCCGTTGCCGTTGATGGCGAGGTCGAGCGCGTTGGCGGTGGTGGTGATGTTGCCCTGGCTGAACTGCTGCGTGACGGCCTGCAGGTTCACGCCGATGCCGATGGCGTTGCCGCCGCTGGCCAGCGCCGAGGCGTACATGTCGCCGAACTCGGCGCGCGAGGCCTTGGCGCCGTAGGTGTTGGCGTTGGCGACGTTGTTGCCGATGACCTCGAGGTTCTTGCTGGCGGCGTTCAGGCCGGAGAGTCCTTGCTGGAAGCTCATGGTGTGTCCCTTGTGTCCCTTGGAATCAGTTGAAGGCCTTGACCTTGGCGTAGGCCACGCTGCCGGAGTTCTGCAGCTCGAGCTGCAGGCTGTCGCCCGAGGTGTTGATGGCGGTCACGGTGTCGCGGATCAGCGTGGTGGTGTCGAGCTGCACGCTGCCGCTCTTGGCGATCACGCGGAAGGTCACGCCGGTGGCGGTCGCGTTGCTGCCCGCGTTCCAGGTGAAGCTGTGGGCGCCGGCGGATTGCGCGCCCATGTTGATCGTGTCGAGCACGTGGCCGCCCGGGCCGAGCACCTCGACCTTCACGTTGTCGGCCGCCGTATTGATCTCGAAGCCGCCTTCGCCCACGCCCTCGTGCAGCACGAGCTTGTTGCCCGGCACGATGACCTCGCGGCCGATCAGCTGCGCGCCCTGCAGCGCCTGCATCTGCATGAACTGGCCCGACAGGCCCTGCACGGTGGTGTTGAGCTTCTCGAGGCCCGTGACCGACTGGATCTGCGCCATCTGGCTCGTGACCTGCGCGTTGTCCATCGGCGAGAGCGGGTCTTGGTTCTGCATCTGCGCCACGAGCAGCTTCAGGAAGCGGTCTGCGGCGCCGGCCTCGTTGGCGGTCTGCACGCTGCTCTTCGCATTCAGCTTGTCGTAGGCGGTCTGGACGTTGGTGACGGCCATGGGGTCTCCTCGGTGGGGGATCGGTCAGCGGGCCGTCACTGGCCCATCTGCAGCGTCTTGAGCAGCAGCGTCTTGGCCGTGTTCATGACTTCGACGTTGTTCTGGTACGAGCGCGAGGCCGAGATCATGTTGACCATCTCCTCCACCGCGTTCACGTTGCTGTAGGTCACGTAGCCCTCGGCGTCGGCCTGCGGGTGCTTGGGGTCGTGCACGCGGCGGCCGGGCGTCTGGTCTTCGCTGATGGTGCTCACCTTCACGCCGGCGGCAGCGCCTGCGCCGGGCATGCCGGCCATGCCGGGCTGGCCCATGAGCTCGGTCTGGAAGGTGACCTGCCGCGCCTTGTAGGCCTGCCCGTCGGGGCCGGCCACCGTGTCGGCGTTGGCGAGGTTGGAGGCGACGACGTTCAGGCGCTGGGATTGCGCACTGACCGCGCTTCCCGAGACGTTGAAGATCTGGAACATGCTCATTTGAATCTCCTGCTGGCGGTCTCAGTGACGGTGTTCGCCGCGCGGCGGGCCGAGCGCCGGGCCGCTCCCAAGCCGGCCCGCCATCCCCTCGGGGGATCGGCCGATGTACGCATCGGACGAGGGGTCGTCATCACTACTGCCCACCCCGGATGGCATCGAGCGTGGTGCGCACGTTGCCGTTGATGAAACGCAGCGTCGCTTCGTAGCGCACCGCGTTGTCGGCGAAATTCGCGCGCTCGCGGTCCATGTCCACGGTGTTGCGATCGAGGTTGGTCTGGCTCGGGGTCGCATAGACCAGGTTCGCTTGCACGGCCGCCGGCGTGCCGCCGAGCGCCATGTGGCCGGGCTGGGTGGTCTTCAGCATCGCGGCGCCCTGCTGCGCGCCAGTCGCCTGCTTGAGCGCCGAGGCGAAATCGAGATCGCGCGCCACGTAGTTGGGCGTGTCGGCGTTGGCGATGTTGCTGGCGATCAGCCGCTGGCGCTCCGAGCGCAGGCTGAGCGCCTGGCCGTGGAAGTCGAGCGTGCTCGTGAGTCGGTTCAGCATGAGTGCGGTCCCACAAACCCCATGGGGCGATGTGAAGGCATTGTGGGCAGCGTGTTTCAAAACATAAGCGGGAATAGACAGCCGATTGCCGCTCATTTCCCGCCACCCCCTGGCCCTGCGGCGGCCTACATTGGCACCGTGGACAAGACCCCCCTGCGTTGGCTGCGCCTCCTCGTCTGCACCGCGCTCGCCGCGGGGGCGGCGCTCGCGCACGCGCAGCCCTCGATCCAGCACTGGGTCGCCGTCGCGGAGCGTTTCGCCGCGGCCGAACTGCGCGCCTCAGGCGCCGGCCGGCACGAAGTGATCGCCGGCAGCCTCGACAAGCGCCTGCGTCTGGCGCCCTGCGCCGAGGCCCAGCCCTACGTGCCGCACGGCGTGCGCCTGCTCGGCAAGACGCGCGTGGGCCTGCGCTGCGTGAAAGGCATCACGAACTGGAACGTCTATCTGCCGCTGACGGTGAACGTCTACGGGCCCGCGCTGGTCTCACGCAGTGCCTTGCCGGCAGGCCACGTGCTTGCGGCGGGCGATTTCCAGCTCGCCGAGGTCAACCTGGCCGATTCCCCGCGTGAAGCGCCGATCCACGACCCCGAGCTCCTGCTCGGGCGCACGCTGGCCCGTGCCGTCGAGCCCGGCCAGGGTTTGCGCGCGAGCAGCCTCCGGGCGCGACAGTGGTTTGCCGCCGGCGAGACGGTGCGCATCCGCGTGGCGGGCCAGGGTTTTGCCGTGGCCGGCCACGGGCAGGCGCTGACCACCGGAATGGAGGGTCAAGTTGCCCGCGTGCGCACCGACAACGGACGTGTGGTGACCGGCTTGCCGGTGGCCGACCGACTGCTGGAGATCGCACTGTGAAAATTCGAGTGCCCGCCCAGAATCTCGAAGAAATAACTAAAGTCCGGCGGCCGGCGGGCCGATACCCCGTCCATGTTGAAGGTTTGGGCGTCCCCGTGAGCCCAAGGAGCAGATCATGAAAATCGGCAATCCCGCAGACAAGCCCGGAGCAGCCGCCCCGGTCGCCCCCGTGCGCAACCAGGCCGCCGAGGCCAAGGCGCAGGAAGCGGCCGCTGCACAGAAGCCCGCCGCCGACCCGAGCGCGAAGGTCGAGCTGTCGAATGCCGCCTCCACCCTGCTGGAAAGCGGCGCGAGTGGCGATTTCGACGCCGAGAAGGTCGCCCGCATCGCGCAGGCCATCAGCGACGGCAAGTTCGAGATCAACGCCGAGAAGATCGCCGACCGGCTGATCGCCAACGCCCAGGAAGTGCTGGGCAAGGCACAACATTGATGACCCAGGGCGCTCTGCCGGAGCGCGATCGCTTGGCTGCACACGACACCATGATCACGATGGCCCCCACCAGCGGCCCCGATGACCTCGAGACCACGCTCGCTGCCGTGGAAACGCAGCTCGCCTCGCTGGGCGAATCGCTGCGTGCCAACGACACGCGTGCCATCGACCACCACGCGACCGAACTGCACCGCGCGCTCGCCCGCGCGGTGGACCACTTCTCGCGCGCCGCACGCAGCGGCCCGGTGCCCACGCCCCTGCGCGAGCGCCTGAAGCTCGCGAGCGGCCTGGTCGCCTCGCAGCGCGAATCGCTGGCCCGCGCCACCGCCGCGCTCGACCGCGCGATGGACGTGCTGATGCCGCGCGAGCGCACGAGCGGTGTCTATTCCGCCCATGGCGCAGACCGCGTCATGCGCGGCGGCGCCATCCAAGCCTGACGACAACCCCTCGTCCGGCGTGTACGCCGGACGATCCCCCAAGGGGATGCGGGCCGGCTTGGGAGCGGCCCGGCGCTCGGCCCGCTTCCTCGAGCACGACCTGTTCCCTGCGCAATGCGACACTGCGGCCCTTCGAGGGCCGCTTGTTTTTGGCATGACCGAACTGTTGATCTTCTGCGCCGGCACCGCCTTCTTCACCTGGGTGTCGCGCCATGCGTTGCGCAACCCGCGCTCGCACGGCTTCTACCGGTACATCGCGTGGGAGTGCATGCTGGCGCTGGTGCTGATCAACTTCCCGATGTGGACGGTCGACGCGCTGGCCCCGCACCAGATCGCCTCGTGGGTGCTGCTCGCCGCCTCCATCGGGCTTGCGATCCACGCGGTGCAGCTGCTGCGGCGCATCGGCCGGCCGAGCGAGGAGCGCGCCGAGGCCGAGCTCTTCGGTTTCGAGAAGACCTCCGAGCTCGTGACGAGCGGCGCCTTCGGCTACATCCGCCACCCGATGTACGCCGCCCTGCTCTACCTCACCTGGGGGGCGTGGCTCAAGGACGTCGGCGTCGCGAGCACCGCGCTCGCCGCGGTGGCGAGCGTCGCGCTCTTCATCACGGCGCTGCGCGACGAGGCGGAGTGCCTCGCGCATTTCGGCGACACCTACGCCGCCTACATGAAGACGACCCGGCGCTTCGTGCCCTTCGTCTTCTGACGCAAACGCCAGCCCGCCGAGGTGGTGCTGGCGCTGGGCACCGCGGGCTTACTTGCCCTCTTCGGCAGCCTTTTCCTTGCCGGTCTTGACGTCGATCGAAGGCACCGTGACGGTTTCCTTCTCGGTCGTGATCTTGGGCACCGTGACCTCGGTTTCCTTCTTGTTGATGTCCACGTCCGGCGCGGTGACGTCGTACTTCGGCAGCGTCACGTCACCGTCCTGCTTCTTGGCGACCTCGTACTTGGGCAGGTCGACGTTGCCTTCCTGCGTCTTCTCCACGTCACAGCCGGCGAGACCGAGCGAAACGGCGGCCACGAGACCTGCGAGGGTGAGGTTTGCGTTCATGCTTTTCTCCTTGCGAAGCTGAGGTGTACGCATTGTGTGGAGACCCCCTCACGCACCGAATCGGCGCGCGCCGCGGTGGCGTGTAGGTCTCGGCCGCAGCGCGGCCTCGGGCGGTGGCTGGCAGAAGCG
>JBIQJS010000033.1:0-32737 GCA_044507405.1 Rubrivivax sp.
TCGACGGCGTGGCGCAGCTCGGCCGGCGCCACCTCGCCGAGTACGCGACGCTCATTCCGCAGGAAGCCGAGGTGTTCGAACTCAGCCTGCGCGAGAACATCACGCTGTGCGCCGAGACAGCCGACACCGACCTGCAGCGCGCGGTCCACGTGAGCGCGCTGGACATGGTGCTCGCCACGCTGCCCGAGCGGCTCGACACGCCCATGAGCGAACGCGGCAGCAACTTCTCGGGCGGCCAGCGCCAGCGCGTGGCCCTCGCGCGCGGTGTGCTCGCGGCGGCCGGCAGCAGCGTGCTCCTGCTCGACGAACCGACGAGCGCACTGGACGCGCTCACCGAGCAACTGGTGCACGAGCGCATGAGCGAGGCCTTTCCGCAGGCCTGCATCGTGGCGGCCGTCCACCGCATGGGCCTGCTGCATCACTTCGACCGGGTGGTGTTCATGGCCGAGGGCCGCATCGTCGACACGGGCACGCCCGACGCGGTGGCCGCACGCCAGCCGGTGTTCGCCGCCATGCTGCACGGGGCGCGCCATGCGCCCGCGCTGCACAGCGCCTGATCAGTGGCCGATCATCCAGGGCCGCTTGCCCGGGAAGGCCTTGGCGCCGTTGGGTGCGGTGGCCGTCGCGCCCCGCCGTGTGCCCGGCGCGCAGCAGCCGCGCGGCCGCCGCGGCGCTGGCGAGCCGCGAGCTCGGATGACGCCTCGATAATCGCCCCATACGCCCACGAGGGCGACAGGGAGCGAGGCAATGCGCGAGCATCGCAGGGGGCCAGCACGCCGCGAGAGCGGCTTCATCGTCAAGCACCTCAAGGGCGACTACTCGATTGCGCGGTCGTACTGGCTGCACACGGTGCTGATCGGCTGGGGCACCTCGTGGCTCGGCATCCTGGCCTTGCAGAAGGTGGGCGAGTCCCACGCGGCGCGGCATGTCTCCATGACCTTGCTCGCCTACCTCGCCGTGGCCTTGCTGGTCACCGTCTGGTCCGTCGCGGGGGCATGGATGTCGGCCATGAAGCATCTCTTCGGCGGCGGTCGTCGCCTCTGGGCGGCGTTGGCGATGCTGTCGCTGGCGGCGGTGGCCTTCGGCACGATGGAGGAGTACGCCGAACTCACGCCGGCGATGCGCGAGCACTGGGCGATCGCGCAGGGCGAACAGCCAGGCGAGGACTTTGAGGTCGTGCTCATCGACGAGGGTCGCGTGGTGCTGTACCAGGGCGGCATCAACGAAGGTGCGGCGCACGCGCTCGACCGCGTGATTGCCGATGCGCCGCGCGTGACGACGGTGCTGCTGGAGTCCCCTGGCGGCTGGATGCGCGAAGGTGAGCGCATGGCGGCGGTGATCAAGCGCTATGGCCTGTCCACCCGCGTCGAGACCGAGTGCCACTCCGCCTGCACGGTGGCCTTTCTCGCGGGTGTCGACCGCACGATGGGCGAGGAGGCCGTGCTCGGCTTCCACCGTGGCCGCGCCCCCGGCCAGCCCGCAGAGGGTGAGCGCAACGAGCGCAGTGCCGAGGTCTACGCGGCCGCGGGCCTGTCGCCGGCCTTCATCCGGCGCATCCTCGACACGCCGCACGACGACATCTGGACGCCCACGCGGCGCGAGTTGCACAAGGCCGGCGTGCTCACGCGCTGAGCGGCGGCCAAGCCTATACTTCGCCCCCAGCGCTGATTTGTTCCGGCTTGCGAGCGCTCTATAAATCCAGCTAAAGACAGGACGCACGACCCGGTGTCCCGCTTTGGCGGCGCCGGGTTTTTCTTTGGGACGCAACGTGACATCCTCCCTCGGGAACGTGAAGGCGCAGGCGATGCAGTTCGCCGAGCCCTTGCCGCTGCGCAGCGGAGCGAGCCTGCGCGACTACACGCTCGCCTACGAGACCTACGGCACGCTCAACGCCGACAAGAGCAACGCGGTGCTGGTGTGCCACGCGCTCAACGCCTCGCACCACGTCGCCGGCAGCTACGAAGGCGTGGCCCGGAGCGAAGGATGGTGGGACAACCTCGTCGGCCCCGGCAAGCCCCTGGACACCCGCCGCTTCTTCGTGATCGGCGTCAACAACCCCGGCTCGTGCTTCGGCTCGACCGGGCCCATGCACCCCAACCCCGACACCGGGCAGCCCTATGGCGCCGACTTCCCGGTGGTGACGGTGGAGGACTGGGTGGACGCGCAGGCGCGGCTGCTCGATCGCCTGGGCATCACGCAGCTCGCCGCGGTGCTCGGGGGCAGCCTGGGCGGCATGCAGGCGCTCTCGTGGGCGATGCGCCACCCCGAGCGCGTGCGCCATTGCGTGGCGGTGGCGACTGCGCCCAACCTGTCGGCGCAGAACATCGCCTTCAACGAGGTGGCGCGCCGCGCCATCATCACCGACCCCGAATTCCACGGCGGCCACTACTACGCGCATGGCGTCGTGCCCAAGCGCGGGTTGCGCGTGGCGCGCATGATCGGCCACATCACCTACCTGTCGGACGATTCCATGGAGGCCAAGTTCGGCCGCAGCCTCAAGGGCGCGGGCCCGGCCTACAGCACCCAGGACATCGAGTTCGAGATCGAGAGCTACCTGCGCTACCAGGGCGACAAGTTCAGCGAGTACTTCGACGCCAACACCTACCTGCTCATCACCCGCGCGCTCGACTACTTCGACCCGGCGCTGGCCCACGGCGGCGACCTGTCGGCGGCCTTCGCCGCGGCGCGCTGCAAGTTCCAGCTCGTGAGCTTCACCACCGACTGGCGCTTCTCGCCCGAGCGCTCGCGCGAGATCGTCAAGGCGCTGCTCGACAACCGGCTGGACGTGAGCTACGCCGAGATCGACGCGCCGCACGGGCACGACGCCTTCCTGCTCGACGACGCGCGCTACCACGGCGTGCTGCGCGCGTACTTCGACAACGTGGCACAGGAGTCGCAGGCCGCGACCTCGTTCACGGGGATAGCCGTATGAGCGAGCGCAAAGACATGGAACTGATCGCGGAACTCGTGCCGCGCGGCTCGCGCGTGCTCGACCTCGGCTGCGGCACCGGCGAGCTGCTCGCCCACCTGCGCGACGCGCGCGGCTGCAGCGGCTACGGCATCGAGATCGCCGACGCCAACGTGCTCGCCTGCACGCAGCGCGGCGTCAACGTCATCCAGCTCAACCTGGAGGAGGGCCTCGCGATGTTCGAGGACCAGAGCTTCGACGTGGTGCTGCAGCTCGACACCATGCAGCACCTGCGGCACACCGAGCGGCTGCTGCGCGAGACGGCGCGCGTGGGCCGCATCGGCATCGTGAGCTTCCCCAACTTCGCGCACTGGCCCAACCGGCTGCGCGTGGTCACCGGCCGCATGCCGGTGACCAAGGCGCTGCCCTACCAGTGGTACGACACGCCCAACATCCGCGTGGGCACCTACACCGACTGCGAGGTGCTGCTGCGCAAGGACGGCTTCGAGGTGCTCGACGGCTTCGGCATCCAGGGCGGCGACGTGGTGCGCCGCTTTCCCAACCTCATGGCGAACGTGGCGGTGTTCGTGTTCCGCCGCCGCTGAACGCCCCGCAGCGCAGGCTTGCGGGTTCGTCCGGGGACCGTCGGGCTGGGGCCCGTGGCTAGGATGGGCCATGCCCACGGACGCCCTGCGCTATCGCCCTGCCACGGTGGCCGATGCCGAGGTGCTGGGCCGCCTGAACCACCAGCTCATCCGCGACGAGGGCCACCGCAACCCGATGGGCGTCGAGGCGCTCTGCGCGCGCATGCGCACGTGGATTGCCAAGGAGGGACATGAGGCGCTGCTCGGCTTCGATGGCGAGGAGCTCGTCGCCTACGTGCTGTGGCGCGACGAGCCCGATGCGGTGTACCTGCGCCAGATTTACGTGCAGCGCGAGTACCGCCGCCAGGGCGTCGCGCGGCACCTCGTGCTCAGCGTCTTCGAGCGCTGGCCGGGCAAGCGGCTCGCCGTGGACGTGCTCGCCGGCAATGCGCGTGCGCTCGCCTTCTGGCGGCGCATGGGCTACCGCGATTACGCCGTGATGCTCGAACGGTTGCCGCTCGACGAGCGCGACACCTGACAGTCCCGATGCACGATCAACGACTCCTCATCCTCGACGACGACCCGGCCGTGGGCCGCATCCTCGAACTGGCCGCCAGGAGCGCCGGCGCCCAGGCGCACTGGTGCGAGGAGGTGGACGACTTCCTCGTGCAGGTCGCCGAGTGGCGCCCCACCCACGTGGCGGTGGACATGCTGATGCCCGGCACCAGCGGCGAGGAGGTGCTCAAGCGCCGGGCGCGCGACGGCTGCCAGGCCCAGGTGATCGTCTCCAGCGGCCTCGGCGCACAGGAGATCGACGCCGTGCTCGACGAGGCGCAGGCGCTCGGCTTGCGCACCGCGGGGGCGCTGCCCAAGCCCTTTACGCTGGCAGCGGTGCGCTCCCTGCTCGCCGTGCCGAAGGGCGGCTGAGGCGTCAGGCGCCGCTCAGCAGCGCTTCCTTCAGCAGATGGTCGGCCGGCGACGGCCCGAACCAGATGCGCAGCACCATCGCGAAGAACTCGGCGTCGCCGATCGGCTCGCCTTGCGGCTTGCCGGTGATGAAGAACTGCGTGCCCCTGCCCGGCACGAACTCCATCGCGAAGGAGTCGCCGGGCATCAGCCTGGACTTGCCCGAGAAGACCTCGATCAGCCGTGTGGTGGCCAGCACGTGCTTGGTCATCTGGTCCTTGGAGGAGTTCTCGCCCATGCCCTTGAGGAAGAGCCGGCCGAGGTCGGTGCCGGGCAACTCGCGCAGGGCCACGAACTGCAGCCGCTTCGGCCCGGGCAGGGCGAGGAGCTCCTCGGTGGTCGTGACCTTGCGCGCGGTGTAGAGCGCCATGTCGTACACCTTGAAGACGGCTCGGTGCCGCGTGCCCGCGCCATTGAGCACGAGCGCCGTGCCCTGCACCTGCGTGACGGGGTCGAAGCGCGTGGTGCCCTGCGCCTGAGCGCTGCCGACGGCGAGCGCCAGGCTGAGGACGAGGGCGCCGGGCGTGGCGGCGTGGAGATGGCGCATGGGGGGCTCCCGAGGTTGGCGTTGTTGTGAGACCGCGCGGGATTATTCACGCGCCGCAGCCGCCGCCAGCTTGCGGGAAATCCCGTTCCGGCCGGCGTCGGGCGTGCGAAATGCCGCGCCGGCTGCCGGTCAGCGGGGCGTGGCGGGCGCGCTCGGCACCGGCTCGGCGACGAAGCCGATGCGGCTGAGCCCACCCTTTTGCACCTGCCCGACCAGCTCGGCGACGCGGCCGTACGGCACGCGCCTGTCGGCGCGCAGGTGCACCTCGGTGTGAGGGTTGCGGCGCGCCACCTGCTCGATGCGCTCGGTGAAGGCTTCGGGCGTGATGGCTTCGTCGCCCACGTAGAGGCGGCCCTGCGGGTCGAGGGCGACGGCGATGAAATCCGGCGTGTCGCCGGGCGTGGCCGCCTCGGCCTGGGGCAGCTGCAGCTTGAGGCTCGAGCTCATCAGCGGCGCGGTGATCATGAAGATCACGAGCAGCACCAGCATCACGTCGATCAGCGGCGTCATGTTGATGTCGCTCATCGGCGCGGGCGCCGTCGTGCGTTCGAGGCGACCGAAGGCCATCGGGTCAGGCCTCGTGTCGTGCCGCGCCGGGCTCGGCCAGCAGCTCGCGCAGGTCGTGCGCAAACCCTTCGAGCTCGGCCTCGCAGGCCGCCACGCGCTTGTTGTAGACGTTGTAGGCGAGCACCGCGGGTATGGCCACCGCGAGGCCCGCGGCCGTCATCACCAGCGCTTCGCCGACGGGGCCCGAGACGCGGTCGATCGTCACCGTCCCGGCCGCCGAGATGCTGACCAGCGCGTGGTAGATGCCCCAGACCGTGCCGAAGAGGCCGACGAAGGGCGCGGTGCTGCCGATGGAGGCGAGCACCACCTGGCCGAACTGGAGCTGGCCCAGCACGCGGTGCAGCGCGTCGCGCAGGCGGCGCGTGAGCTGAGAGGCGAGCTGGCCCCGCGATTCGAGCGTCTGCGCCGCGTGCGTGGCGGTCGCGGCGGCCAGCAGAGGGCGCAGCACGCCTTCGCGGTCGAAGGCGGCGAGCTGGCGTTCACCCTCGGTGAGCGAGGGCGCGCTCCAGAACGCGGGCACGGCGCGCGCGAGATCGCGCTTCACGCGGCCGAGCACCCAGCCCTTCCAGAAGATCAGCACCCAGGCGCTGATCGACATCAGCAGCAGGAGGGCCGCCACGCCGCGCGTGATGGCGTCGCCCTGCTCCCAGAGCGGGGACAGGCCGCTCATCATTCAGCCGAGGCCCAGCACGTCGTTCATGCTGTAGAGCCCAGCGGCCTTGTCGCGCAGGAAGCGCGCGGCGCGCACGCTCCCTTGCGCATAGCCCGCGCGGCTGCTGCTCTTGTGCGTGATCTCGATGCGCTCGCCGGTGCCGGCGAAGAGCGCGGTGTGGTCGCCGATGATGTCGCCGCCGCGGATGGTGGCGAAGCCGATGGTCGACGGGTCGCGCTCGCCGGTCACGCCCTCGCGGGCGTACACGGCGCAGTCCTTGAGGTTCTTGCCGAGCGCCGCCGCGATGGTCTCGCCCATCGCGAGTGCGGTGCCGCTGGGTGCGTCGACCTTGTGGCGGTGGTGGGCCTCGATGATCTCGATGTCGTAGCCTTCGCTGAGCGCGCGTGCGGCCACGTCGAGCAGACGCATCATCACGTTCACCCCCACGCTCATGTTGGGCGCCTGCACGATCGCGACGTGCCGTGCCTGGGCGGCGATCTCGGCCTTCTGCGCCTCGCTGAGGCCGGTGGTGCCGATCACCATCTTCACGCCGAGCTCGCGGCAGGCGGCCAGGTGCGCCATGGTGCCCTCGGGTCGGGTGAAGTCGATCAGCACCTCGGCGTGGGCGAGGCCGCTCCGGAGGTCGCCGCTGATGTGCACGCCGCTCGTGCGGCCGAGGAAACCGGCGGCGTCCTGCCCGAGGGCAGGACTGCCCGGCACGTCGAGGGCGCCGGCGAGCTCGCAGTCGTCGGCGGCCATCACCGCTTCGATCAGCATGCGGCCCATGCGGCCGGAAGCGCCGGCGATCGCGATGCGCAAAGGGGCGGTGCTCATGTGCGCGGCTCCAGCGGGGGATAGCTGCGCGCCGGGCCTTCAGGCGCCGAGGCGGCAGGGGCGGGACGGGGTGGCACGGGCAGGGCCTTCAGCTCCTCGGGCGTGAGCGCGAGCTTGGGCGTGCGAGTCGGCGGCTTGTGCGTGTCGATCGAGGCGACGAAGTCGCTCTCGGAGGGCAGCTCGGGCGCTTCGATGCTCTTGAGGCGTTCGCCTTCGAAGATCGCGACCACCTTGCGCTGCTGCGGCTCGGCGCCCTGGCGGCGGATGGTGAAGACGTAGTCCCACCGGTCGGCGTGGAAGACGTCGGTGAGCAGCGGCGAGCCGAGGATGTCGCGCACCTGCGTGCGCGTGAGGCCCGGCCGAACGAGCGCGACCTGCTCGCGCGTGAGCACGTTGCCCTGCACGACCTCGATGCGGTAGGGCGTGATGAAGCCGAGGAAGTTGTCGCTCGATTGCAGCGAGCTGCAACCGGTGGCGGCGGTGACGGCGAGCGTGGCGGCAAGCCACGGAAACAGCCTTCGGATAGCGGGCATGCGCATGGGCGGTGTGGCCAGGGGATTCGGCCGGCGCGCAGGCCGACCTCGATATGATCCGGAGATTCTAGGGGCGCGCCGCGCCTCGCCGGGTAGCCACCATGTCAAACGCCGACGACCTCAAGAGCAGTGGCCTCAAGGCCACCTTGCCGCGCATCAAGATCCTGGACGTCTTCCACCAGTCCGCCCAGCGCCACATGACGGCCGAAGACGTGTTCAAGGCCCTGCTGAACGAAGGGGCGGACATCGGACTGGCCACCGTCTACCGCGTGCTGATGCAGTTCGAGCAGGCCGGGATCCTCTCGCGCAACCACTTCGAGTCGGGCAAGGCGGTGTTCGAGCTCAACGAGGGCAAGCACCACGACCACCTCGTGTGCATCGACTGCGGCCGTGTGGAGGAGTTCTACGACGCCGAGATCGAGAAGCGCCAGAACGAGATCGCCGAGTCGCGGGGCTTCCTGCTGCAGGACCATGCGCTGTCGCTTTACGCGATCTGCGCCGACTGCCAGAAGAAGGCGCGCTCCTGAGGGCGCCGGGCCCGGTCAGTTCGGGTCGGCCTTCTGCATCGCGCGCTGGTGGCGCTCGATGAACTCGCGATAGGTGTCGATGCCGCGCAGCTGCAGGATGGTGTTGCGCACGGCCGCTTCGACCAGCACCGCGAGGTTGCGGCCCGCATCCACCGCGATCACCACCTTGCGGATGGGCACGTTGAGCACGTCTTCGTTCAGCGGCTCGTAGGGCAGGCGTTCGAAGTCGCGCTCCAGCGTCTCCTTGCGCACCAGGTGCACGATGAGCTTGAGGCGCATCTTGCGGCGCACCGCGGTCTCGCCAAAGATCGACTTGATGTCGAGCAGGCCGATGCCGCGCACCTCGAGCAGGTTCATCAGCAGCTCGGGGCAGCGGCCCTCGATGGCGGTCTGCGAGATGCGGTAGAGGTCGACCGCATCATCGGCCACGAGGCCATGGCCGCGCGAGATGAGCTCCAGGCCCAGTTCGCTCTTGCCGAGACCTGACTCGCCCGTCAGCAGCACGCCCACGCCGAGGATGTCCATGAAGACACCGTGGCGCGTGGTGCGTTCGGCGAAGAGCTGCGCGAGGTAGCCGCGCACCACGTCGATCACATGGCCGGCGGAGCCGTCGGTGACGAAGAGCGGGATGTCGGCGCGGTCGCACAGGGCGACGAGCTTGTCGGGCGGCGTCTGGTTGTCGGCCACGATCACCACCGGCGGCTCCAGCGTCACGATGCGCTGGATGCGGCGCTCCTGGTCCTCGGGCGAGGAGTCCTGCAAGTAGGCCACCTCGCGGCGGCCCACGATCTGCACCCGGTACGGATGGATGTAATTGAGGTAGCCCACCAGGTCGGCCGCCGACTGCGCATTGCGCACCGCGGCCTCGTCGAAGCGGCGTTCAGGATGGGCGTGGCCGGCGACCCACTCCCAGCGCAGGGCGGGCCGGTGTTCTTCGAACAGCGCTTCCGCGCTGATGACTGAGGGCTTCACGCGGTGAGATCGTCCCGGTCCATGGAGTGATCGCTCAGGCGACCGACTTCAGCGGTTCCCAGTTGGAGATGAGTTCGTGCACCTTGGCCGCGCTGAGTTCCGTCTTGAGCCGCTCGCGCAGCTCGCGGTCGCTCAGCATCTCGGCGATCTCGGAGAGGATTTCGAGGTGGCGCTGCGTGGCCGCTTCGGGGACCAGCAGAAAGATGAGCAGGCTCACCGGCTCGTCGTCGGGTGCATCGAAGGGGATCGGCTGCTGCACGCGCACGACGGCCGCCAGCGGGTTCTTGAGTCCCTTGATGCGGCCGTGCGGAATGGCCACCCCGTGGCCCAAGCCGGTGGAGCCCAGGCGCTCGCGCGCGAAGAGGTTGTCGGTGACCGTCGCCCGCGCAATCGAGTGCTGGTTCTCGAACAGCAGGCCGGCGTGCTCGAAAGCGCGCTTCTTGCTGGTGGCCTCGACGTCAACGAGCACGTTGGCGGCAGGCAGGATGGCGGACAGTCGGTTCATTGCGGGTCACGGTCGGCCTGGTGAGGCGCCCCGTTGCGGCGAGCGGACCATCATAAGCCTGTGCTCCAGGGGCAGCACGCTCGTGCATCGGTGATGCGAGGAATTGTGCACCCCCTGCTGCGCAGCAGCAACGGGCGTGCCGGCCGATGCGCGGTGCGTGTCGCCCACACGCGAAAAAGCGGCCCGCAGGCCGCCTTTTCGGTGCGCAGATCGCGCGCTGAGGTTACAGGGTCGCGTCGAAGCGCTTGGCCGCGACATGGTGGTGGTCTTGCAGCTTGTCCTTGTGGCGGCAGACCTGGCGATCGAGCTTGTCCATCAGTTGGTCGATCGCGGCGTACAGGTCTTCGTGGGACTGTTCCACGAAGATGTCCTTGCCCTTGACGTGCAAGGTGATCTCGGCCTTCTGCCGACGATCCTTCTCCTTCTGCTTTTCTACCGACAGCAGCACGTTGATGTCCACGACTTGGTCGAAGTGTCTCGTGATCCGGTCGAGCTTCGTGAGCACGTACTCACGCAGGGCGGGGCTCACGTCGAGGTGGTGGCCGCTGATCGTCAAATTCATCGGGAACTCCTTTCGCAGGTGGGACAGCACGACAGACCGGGGGTCTGTCGAGGCCAGTGTGCGCCCGAAACGCAGGGCCGACAAGCGTTGCCAGCGCCGCCGGAGGGTGTGTTCGGGCGCGTGCTTGCGTCGGATCAAGCCGGGCGCCGTTTTGTCACGCGAGGCGCGGTTTTCCAGGCGTTTGCAGGGTCGGCGCGCCTTGTGGGGCCTCTCGCGGCGATGCCATAATCCTCGGCTTTCGTGCACGGAGTGCGACCCCCGCATATGGACAGCAGTCACCCTCGGTGACCGTCCGCTCTGACGCTTGACTGGCGCGCCTTGCTCCCGCAACGCGCCCGTGGCCCGGGCGAGACGGTTCCTCCACCAGAGCCCCTCTCTTTCGGCCACCACCCGCGGCGCGCGCAGCAGCCGTGGGGCATGTCGGAGCCTTGCATGCTGAATGTGTTCACGCTGGCCAATGGCCGGCTGTTTCAAGAAGAGATCGAAAGCGCCGCCGCCCTGGCCGACGTCCGCCCGGTGTGGGTGGACCTGCAGGCGCCCACGGCAGAAGAGAAGTCCTGGATCGCCGAGCGCTTCGGCGTCAACATCCCGGACGACATCGTCGACGAAGACCTCGAAGAGTCGGCGCGCTTCTACGAGGAAGACAACGGCGAACTGCACATTCGCTCCGACTTCCTCATCGACGACGACGAGACCCCGCGCAACGTGCGCGTGGCCTTCATCCTGCACAACAAGGTGCTCTTTTCGGTCCACGACGTGGACCTGCCGGTCTTCCGCCTTCTGCGCCTGCGTGCGCGACGCATCCCGGCGCTCATCGACGATGCGAAGGACGTGCTGCTCAAGCTCTACGACGCCGACGCGGAGTACAGCGCCGACGCGCTCGAGGGCATCTACGACAGCCTGGAAAAAGTGAGCGCGCGTGTGCTCAAGGAAGAGGTCAACGACCAGGCCGCCGGGCAGGCGCTGGCGGCCATCGCGCGCGAGGAAGACCTGAACGGACGGATCCGCCGCAACGTGATGGACACGCGCCGGGCGGTCAGCTTCATGATGCGCAGCCGCCTGCTGAACGCCGAGCAGTTCGAGGAAGCGCGCCAGATCATGCGCGACATCGATTCGCTCGACTCGCACACGGCGTTTCTCTTCGACAAGATCAACTTCCTGATGGATGCCACCGTCGGCTTCATCAACATCAACCAGAACAAGATCATCAAGATCTTCTCGGTGGCCAGCGTGGCCCTGTTGCCGCCGACGCTCATCGCGAGCATCTACGGCATGAATTTCCAGGCCATGCCCGAGCTCAACTGGCGCTATGGCTATCCGTTCGCCATCGCCCTCATGCTGGTGAGCATCGTCTCGCCCTTCTGGTACTTCAGCCGCAAAGGCTGGTTGAAGTAGGCAGGGCTGGCAGCCCGCCGAGCGTGTCGGCGTGCCGCGGGTAGAAAGAATTGCCGCACAGCGCCCCAGGGGGAACAAGGGAGGGAGGAGGGAGGAGGAAACCGCCCCGGGATTTCAGCCAGCGCCGCTGGCCGGCTGTGCAGCAAGGAACTGGTCGCTACCGGCCCTCTCGGGCACGGCAACGGTTTTGAAGCCGTTGCCGTGGCGAAGTTCCCTCCTCTCATCGGGCCTGCAGCAGTTTTTCCACCGTGGCGACGAAGACCCGGCTGTCCGGCGCCGTGGTGCTGCCGAAGCTGTGCACCGTCTTGCCGTCGCGCGCCACCACGTACTTGTGGAAATTCCAGCGCGGCGCCTCCCCGGTCAGCCGCTTGAGATCGGCGTAGAGCGGGTGCCGATGGGGGCCGGCGGCGTCGGCCACGCGGGTCTTCACGAACATCGGGAAGCGCACGCCATAGGTGTTTTCGCAGAATTCGGCGATTGCCTGGTTGTCGCCGGGCTCCTGGGAGAAGTCGTTCGACGGGAAGCCCAGCACCACGAGGCCACGGTCCTTGTAGCGGTTGTGCAGGGCCTCCAGGCCCTTGTACTGGCCGGTGAACCCGCAGAAGCTCGCCGTGTTGACGATGACCACCACCTTGCCGGCGTACTGGCACAGGTTCTGGGGTTTTTCGTCCTGCAGGCGCGGCACTTCGCGCTGCAGCAGCGCCGGGCAGGCCGCGTCGGACGCCGCGTCGGGTGCCGCGGCAGTGGTGCCGGTGGCGAGCCAGAGCAGGAGGGGGATCAGGATGCGGGCGGACATGTCGGCCTCCGGGGATGGTCCAGCCGCCATCGTGCGCTCTCGCGCGCGTCCTTGCACGCGAGCGGGGATGGCCGATCAACCCCCGTCCCCCAGCGGGAACTCACATTTGGTCACCACATGCCCCCCTAGAATGCAGGCTTCATGTGCAAAGGCGGACCATGCTTTACCCCGAACTTTTCAAGCAACTCGAAGCCGTGCGCTGGAACATGGACACGGACATTCCTTGGGACCAGTTCGACGCCAGCCAGCTCACCGAGGAACAGGCCCAGACCATCAAGATGAACGCGATCACCGAGTGGTCTGCGTTGCCGGCGACCGAGATGTTCCTGCGCGACAACCGCGACGACAGCGACTTCTCCGCCTTCATGAGCGTGTGGTTCTTCGAGGAGCAGAAGCACTCGCTGGTGCTGATGGAATACCTGCGACGCTTCCGCCCCGACCTCGTGCCGACCGAGCAGGAGCTGCACGAGGTGCGCTTCGAATTCGACCCGGCCCCGGCGCTCGAGACGCTGATGCTGCACTTCTGCGGCGAGATCCGCCTCAACCACTGGTACCGCCGTGCCGCCGAATGGCACACCGAGCCGGTCATCAAGGCCATCTACGAAACCCTCGCGCGCGACGAGGCCCGCCACGGCGGCGCCTACCTGCGCTACATGAAGCGCGCGCTGCAGAAATTCGGCGACGAGGCGCGTGCCGCGTTCGCGAAGGTGGGCGTGCTGATGGCCAGCGCCCGACGCACCGCGCAGGCGCTGCACCCGACCAACCTGCACGTGAACGAGAAGCTCTTCCCGCGTGACACCGTGCAAAGCCGCCTGCCGGACCCCGAATGGCTGGAGCAGTGGCTCGACAAGCAGATCCAGTTCGACGCCGTGTGGGAGAGCAAGGTCGTCGAGCGCATCCTGCACAACATGAGCCTCCTGATGGAGCGCAGCTTTGCGAGCGTCCAGGAGCTCAACCGCTTCCGCAAGGAGGTGACCGCTGCCGTGGCGGCGGCGGCGAAGGGCAACAACCCGCCGCAAGGCGGAGCGCTCCCGGCCTGAGGCACCGACCTCGTGTCACACAGGGCCCGCATGCGCGGGCCTTGTTCGTTTGAGGGCGGGGCCCAGGTGACAATCGCGCGCATGAGCGCCACCTTCCTCGACAAGCTCTGCCCGCGTGCCGACCTGCCGGCGCGGCTCGCGCAACTTCAGCGGCCCCTGGTCTTCACCAACGGCGTGTTCGACATCCTGCACCGGGGCCACGTGACCTACCTCGCGCAGGCGCGTGCGCTCGGGGGCAGCCTGGTGCTCGGACTCAACAGCGATGCCTCGGCGCGCCGGCTCGGCAAGGGGCCGGATCGGCCGCTCAACGCCGAAGCCGACCGCGCCTGCGTGCTCGCGGCGCTGGAAAGCGTGAGCCTCGTGACGCTCTTCGACGAGCAGACGCCGGTCGAACTGCTGAAGATCGTGCAGCCCGATCTCTACGTGAAGGGGGGCGACTACGACATCGAGGCCCTCGCCGAAACGGCGCTCGTGCGCAGCTGGGGCGGCGACGCGCGCGCCATCTCCTTCGTCGACGGCTATTCCACCACCGCGCTCGTCCAGCGCATCCGCCGCTAGCCGCGCGGCTTGCGGTTGACGAGCACCATGCCGATCGCCACGCCGCCGAGCGCGAGCAGCAGGCGCAGGGTGAGCGGCTCGTCGAGCAGCGCCACGCCCATCAGCAGCCCGAAGACCGGCGTCAGCAGCGTGAAGGCGGCCAGCCGCGTGGCGGGATAGTGGCGCACCAGCCAGAACCACAGCAGGTAGCTCGCGAAGACCACGATCACCGTCTGGTACACGAGCGAGGCGCCGGCCATCCAGGACAGCGTCTGCGGCCAGCTCTCGCCCTGCCACAGCGTGCCCACGGCCAGCAGCACGCCGGAGACGCCGAGCTGGTAGGCCAGCGTCTTCTCCGGTGAGGCCGTCGCCAGCCGCGTGGCGCGGATGGCGAGCGTGGTCGCGCCCCACAGCACCGCTGCCAGCACGCCGAGCGCATCGCCGATCCACTGCTGCGGGCCCGTCGCCGGCTGCGTGAAGCCTTCGGCGAAGGCGCCGGCCACGCCGGCGAACGCGAGCACGAGCCCGGTCGTCTGCACCCAGGCCAGCCGCTCCGAACGTGCGATGAAGGGCATGCCCAGCGCCACCACGAAGGGCGCGAGGTAGATGAAGACGATCATGCGCGAGGCCGTCGTGTACTGCAGGCCGATGAAGATGCAGGCGAATTCCGCCGCGAAGAGCGCCCCGGCGAGCAGCCCGGCGGGCAGCGTGCCGTCGCGCTGGAAGAGCGGGATGCGGCGCCACCACGCCCACAGCAGCACCAGCGCCACGCCGCCCAGGGATCGGACGCTGGCCTGCATCAGCGGCCCCACCTCGCCGAGCGCCCATTTGGCCGCGACCTGGTTCAGGCCCCAGAGAAAGCTGCAGGCCACCAGCGAGAGGACGGCGGCGGTGTCGAGATGGGTCTTGCGATCGGTCATGGGGCGGCAGGCAGGGCGAGCCGGCGCAGCACGTGCGCAAGGAGCGCGAGCGTGGCGCCGGCGAGCACGCCGGTGACGTGGGCGATGGGGGCGATGGCGATGTCCCAGCCTTCCTGCTGCTGGACGGCGCCGCGCCACGGTGTTTCGGTCATCAGCTTGGCGAGGAGCCCTGCGCACAGGGCGGCCGCGATGAGGCGCTGGCTGCGCGTGCCGGTGAGGAAGAGGTGCACGAGCCCGACGGCCACGCCCGCGTGAACCACGCCGGAGAGCCCGCCGTAGTGGCGCATCTCGGGCGCGAGCCAGAGGAAGAGCACATGCGTGAGCGGCCACGCGAGGGCCCACGCCACCGCGGCCGAGGTGGGCACGCGCGCCACCCAGCCGAACGCGGCCGTGAGCGCCAGGCCGGCGAGGTTGCCGATCAGGTGCAGCTGGCTGTAGTGCACGAAGGCGGCGCTCCAGGCGCGCCAGGGTGTGTCGGTCAAGGCGTCGGGCCGCCACTCGAGGACGCTGCGGGCGAGCGGACCGTGCGTGACCAGGCTGCCGGCCAGCAGCACGAGCGCCACCGCGCACCAGGCGATGCCCGGCTGCTCATGCGGTTGGCGACTCAAGGTGGGGGGGCCGGGAAGACCGTGTCCCAAAGCGCGAGCACGGCCTCGCGCTCGCGCGACACGCTCGCCGGGTCGACCTGGGTGGGCTTTTCATCCAGGCGCGCGCGGTGCTGCGCACGCCGCAGCTCCCGGTAGGCATCGGCCGCGGCGGTGCCCACGCCGGCGGGCAGCAGGCCGCACGCCTCGGCGCGCCGCAGCAGGGCGATGTTGCCGACGTTGTCGAGCAGCTCGGCGTGGCGCGCACCGTGCGCGAGCACGAGGTACTGCACCGCGAACTCCGCGTCCATCATGCCGCCCGGGCTGTGCTTGACGTCGAAGTGACCGCCCTTCACCGGCCGGGCCGCGCGCACGCGTTCGCGCATCGCCTGGATCTCGTGGCGCAGCGCCACCGGGTCGCGCTCGGCGCAGATCACGGCGCGGCGCACGGCCTCGAAGCGCGGCGCGATGTCGGGCGTGCCGGCGCAGAAGCGCGCACGCGTGATCGCCTGGTGCTCCCAGGTCCATGCGGTGTTGCTGCCGCGGCCTTCCTGGTAGTGCTTGTAGGAGGTGAGCGAGGTGACGAGCAGGCCCGAGTTGCCGTTGGGGCGCAGCGCCGTGTCGATGTCGAAGAGCTCGCCCGCGGCCGTGCGCGTGGTGAGCCAGTTGATGAGCTTGCGCACGAAGGCGCCATAGGCCTCCACCGCGCGGTCGGTGTCGGTCTCCGCGGTGTCGTCGAAGACGAAGACGAGGTCGAGGTCGCTGCCGTAACCGAGCTCCTTGCCGCCGAGCTTGCCGTAGGCGATGACGCCGAAGCACGGCGTGTCGCGGTGGCGCTGCTTGACGTGGCGCCAAGCCCAGTTGACGCAGCACTCCACCGTGGCGTCGGCGAGCGCCGAGAGGTCGTCGGCCACCTGCTCCACGGTGATGTGGCCTTCGACGTCGCGCACCAGGGTGCGGAAGACCTCGGCATGGTGCGCCCGGCGCAGCGTGTCGAGCAGCGACTCCTCATCGGCCTGGTCGAAGCGGCTCCACGCGTGGTGGCGGGCTTCCAGGTCGGCGATGTAGCTCTCGCGCTCGAAGCGGCCGTGCAGCAGGCGCACGTCGGCCAGCTCGTCGATCACGCCGGGGTGGCGCATGAGGAACTGCGCCGGCCACCGTGCGAGGCCGAGCAGGCGCAGCAGGCGGTTGTGCACCTCGGGGCGCTCCACGAGCAGGGCGAGGTAGCTCTCGCGGCGCAGGAGCGGCTCCAGCCAGTCGATGAAACGGCCGGCGGCTTCCATGCTGCAGGTGCCGGCCTCCACCGCCTGCACGGCGCGCATCACGAGCTTGGACAGACGTTGCTTGCTGTCTTCGCGCAGCACGCGCACGCGCGGGTGGTCGCACCAGTGGCGCACCCGCTCCGCAAGCGGCGCCGGCAGCCGTTCGGCGAAGGCCGGGCTGTCCACCGCGGCCGGCGGCACGCCGCAGGTGCGGCAGCCATGGGCCGCCGGCTGCGTCGGCGCCTTGCCGTCGTGCAGGAGCGCATCGAACTCCATCGCGACGAACTCACGCGTCTCGCCCAGGTGCTTGAGCAGCTCGCAGGTCTCTTCGGTGCAGGTGTAGCCCATGCTGCGGGCGATCCAGCCGAGGTCGCCGTCGGAGGTGGGCAGCACGTGCGTCTGCTGGTCGTCGAGGAACTGGATGCGGTGCTCGACGCGGCGCAGGAAGGTGTAGGCCTCGGCCAGGCGTTGCGCGCTCTCGGGCTTCATGAGGCCGCCGGCGGCGAGCTTGTCCAGCGCCTTGAGCGTGGAGCGCGTGCGCATCTCCGGGAATTGGCCGCCGCGCACCACCTGCAGCAGCTGCACGATGAACTCGATCTCGCGGATGCCGCCGCGCGAGAGCTTCACGTCGTTGGCGCGTTCGGGGCGGCCGGCGGCGCGGCGCTGCGCTTCCTCGCGCACCTTGCGGTGCAGCTGGCGCAGGCCATCGAAAACGCCGTAGTCGAGGTAGCGGCGGTAGACGAAGGGCGTGACGGTCGAGGCGAGCTGCTTGGCGCGGCCGCTCGTGATGCTGGCGGTCGGCGCGATCACGCGGCTCTTGAGCCAGGCGAAGCGCTCCCATTCGCGGCCCTGCACGAGGAAGTACTCCTCCAGCATCGCAAGGCTCACGACCGGCGGCCCGGAGTTGCCGTTGGGCCGCAGCGCCAGGTCGACGCGGAAGACGAAGCCGTCGTCGGTGTTGTCGCCGATCAACGCGTAGAGGCTGCGCGCCACGAGCGAGAAGTACTCATGGGCGCTGATGACCTTGGGGCCGCTCGTCTGGCCGTCTTCCTCGTAGACGTAGATGAGGTCGATGTCGGAGGAGACGTTGAGCTCGTGCGCGCCCAGCTTGCCCATGCCCACGACCCAGAAGTCGATGCGCTCGCCCTGCTCGTTGAGCGGCGGGCCGTGGCGCTCGTCCTGGTCGGCGTAGGCCTGTGCGAGCGCACGGTCGAGCGTGGCTTCGGCCAGCTCGGTCATGGCGCGCGTCACGTCGGTCATCGGCGCGCCCTGCTCGATGTCGAGCACGGCCAGGCGTTCGATCACCACGTGGCGCGCGACGCGCAGGGCGCTCGGCAGGGCACGCCCCTGCGTCAGCAGGGTGTCGATCAGGGCATCGATCGTCTGGCGCGTCGGCAGGCCCGGCGCCAGCAGGCCGAGTTCGGCTCCGAAGCGACGCCTCACGCGCTGCACGAAGCGACTGTGGTCTGCGCCGCTGGAAGTGGTCTCGGTGCCCATGGCGCGCGGATTTTGCCGCAGGGCCACGGGCCTTGCGTCAGCGTGGCTTAGCGCTGCGGCTAAGCTTTCGCGACGGACATCACAGGAGAACCCGATGCGGATCGCCGCCGTGCAGACGGTCGCCACGCCCAGCGTGGAGCGCAACCTCGACACCGCCCGCCGACTGATCGCCCGGGCTGCCGGTGACGGCGCCGGGCTGGTCGTGCTGCCCGAGTACTTTTGCTTCATGGGCCACCACGATCGCGACAAGCTGGCGCTGGCCGAAACGCCCGGCGACGGTCCGATCCAGGCCATGCTGGCCGAGACAGCCCGCCGCCACGGCGTGTGGATCGTGGGCGGCACCCTGCCCCTGCGCACGGGGCAGGACGACCGCGCCTACAACGCGAGCTGCGTCCATGCGCCCGACGGGCGGCTCGCGGCGCGCTACGACAAGATCCATCTCTTCCGCTACGACAACGGCCGCGAGAGCTACGACGAAGGGCGCGTGCTGCAGGCCGGCAGCACGCCGCAGACGGTGGACGTCGACGGCCTGCGCCTGGGCCTGAGCGTGTGCTACGACCTGCGCTTTCCCGAGCTCTATCGCCAGATGATGACGCCGCCGTGCGACCTCATCGCGGTGCCGGCCGCCTTCACCTACACCACGGGCGAGGCGCACTGGGAGGTGCTGCTGCGCGCCCGCGCGATCGAGAACCAGTGTTATGTGATCGCTGCGGCGCAGGGTGGCCAACACGAGAACGGCCGGCGGACCTGGGGCCACAGCCTGATCGTCGATCCCTGGGGCGAGGTGGTGGCGCGGGTGGAGACGGGCGAGGGCATCGCGATGGCCGAGCTCGACAGGGCGCGCATCGCGAGCGTGCGCGCCCAGCTGCCGGCGCTCACCCACCGCCGCTTCGCCTGAGCTGGGCGCGGCTCAGCGCGAGCCGTACATCATCTGCCGCGCGAGGGCCGACTTGACGGGCCGCAGGGCCTGCAGGGCGGCCAGCCCGAGGCCGCGCGCAGCGCCCGCGCCGGGCAGCTTCCAGGTGAAGCTGCGTGCGAGGAAATCGGTCGCGGCGATCATGGCCCAGCGGTCGGGCGCGCGCTGCCATTCGAGCTTGCGCAGCACGCCGTCCACGTCGCTCGAGCGCGCCAGCGACTGCACCAGCTCGAATGCATCGCGCAGGCCCAGGTTCAGGCCCTGGCCGGCGACCGGGTGCAGCGTCTGCGCGGCGTTCCCGATGCGCACCGTGCGGCCCTGCGTCAGCGTGCGCTCGGCGATGAGGCCGAGGTCGAAGCACTTGAGCGGCGACACCGAGGCGAGCGAGCCCACGTCCGGGTGGAAGATGGTGTTGAGCACCGTGAGGCGCTGCACGTCGGTGAGCTCGGCGACCGGGTCATCGTCGCTGTTGACGCACCACACGAGCGCGGCCCGGCCGTCCTTCAAGGGCAGGAGCGCGGCCGGGCCATGGCGGGTGAAGCGCTCGTAGGCCACACCCGGCTGGGGGTGCGCGAGCTGCACCGTGCCGACCCAGGCGTGCTGGCGGTAGTCGTGCCGCAGCGGCGCCCGGGTGGCGACGGCCACCGTGCCGGCAGGGTCGCTCGTGTACACGCCGCCTTCGGCGACGACCACGAGGTCGTAGGGCTCGGCGATGCCGGCATCCACCTCCACGCCGTGGGCGAGCGGCTTGAGCGCCCGCACCGTCGCGCCGAAGCACGCCTGCAGCCGTTCGGGCTCGCGCTCGCAGGCGGCCAGCCAGGCCGTCTGCAGCGGCGCCACGATCGCGCCGTAGCTCAGCACCGCGCCGAGCATGGGCACACGTTCCTCGACGGCCCGGATGCGCACCTCGGGCTCGCCGAACCGCTCGGCGAGCGCACCGCCGAGCGAGGGCGCCTGCTGCGACACATGCACCTGCACGATGGGCTGTGCGAGGTCGGCCTGCCAAGCGCCCAGGCGCTGCAGCAGCTGCACGCTGCCGAGCGAGAGCGCCAGCGTGCGGGGATCGCCGGAGACGTCCTGCGTTGCAGCGCGGCTGTCGTAGAGGCTGATGCGCGCCTGCGGCAGCGCGCGCGCCGCATGCAAGGCCAGGCTCAGGCCGACGGGGCCCGCGCCCACCACGGCCAGACGCAGCACAGGGGTGAGGTCAGACATGACGCGGGAGGATAAACGGCTCACCGCCGATGCGCCTTGGGGCGGCGAAATCAGCACGATCCGAGAGGTATTTCACGCCGTGTCGCGCATCGGAAATCGTCCACCCGTTTCCACCACCTGATCGAGGGGGGCGCGGAGTGTGTCGTGGTCCCGTGAACGAGGGGGCGTCGCCGCCCCTGCGCCAGTGCGGCGGTGGCACATTCTGAAACCATTCCACACACAAATTCGGAGGTCGTATGAAGTTCAAGGCACTGGCTCTTCTGCTGGCATTGCTGACCGGCGGTCCCGCCATGGCGGCATGCACCCAGACGTTCAACCTCGGTGTCATGGGCCCGCCCGCCCTGGCGGCCTTCGGCAACGACTTCAGCGCCCCGACCAGCTTCGAGGACTGCTACAACTTCACGCTGACCGGCCCCGCCAACTCCATCGGCGCGACCTTCGAATTCGACCTCTCGAGCCTGCGTGACATCGACATCACGTCGCTGAGCCTGACCGGCGGCAACCTCGGCAGCGCGCTCATCGACACCTCGCCCACCACCTTCAGCTTCAGCAGCCTGGCCGCCGGCGTGTACCAGTTCGTGGTCACCGGCAGCGTCACGGGCCGCACCGGCAACGAGTGGTTCGGCACGGTCGGCTACGCCGGCACGATGATCACGAGCCACGGCGTCGCCGCCCCGGTGCCGGAGCCGGGCACCTACGCCATGCTGGCCGCCGGCCTGCTGGCCGTGGGCTGGACGGTGCGCCGCCGCAAGAACAGCGTCTGACACGGGCGTTCCCGTCACACCATGCAAAGCGGGCTGCGGCCCGCTTTTGCTTTTTGGTCGCTGCCGCGGCCCCTCTATGATCATCCGCCGCTGACACACGGGAGTTCGACATGGGCCTGATGGATTTCATCAAGAAGCAGTTCATCGACGTACTGGAGTGGACCGAGCCCGCCGACGGCATCCTCGCCTGGCGCTACCCCATGGCCGGCAACGAGATCCAGTACGGCGCCTCGCTCACGGTGCGCGAGTCGCAGATGGCGGTCTTCGTCAACGAGGGCAAGGTGGCCGATGTGTTCGGCCCCGGCATGTACAAGCTCACCACGCAGACGCTGCCGGTGCTCACCTACCTCCAGAACTGGGACAAGCTCTTCCAGAGCCCGTTCAAGAGCGACGTCTACTTCTTCAGCACCCGCCAGCAGATCGACCAGCGCTGGGGCACGACGCAGCCGGTCACGATCCGCGACCCGGACTTCGGCGCCGTGCGCCTGCGCGCCTTCGGCAACTACAGCTACCGCATCGCCGACCCCCGGCTCTTCCACACCGAGATCTCGGGCACGCGCGACACCTACACGGTGGCCGAGCTCGACGGCCAGCTGCGCGGGCTCATGCTGCAGCACATCTCGGATGCGGTCGCGGCCAGCGGCGTGGCCTTCCTGGACCTCGCGGCCAACCAGGTCGAGTTCGCCCGCGCGCTGCAGGCGGCCACTGCGCCCGCGTTCGAGCGGCTCGGCCTGAAGCTCGAGGTGGTGACGATGCAGAACGTCTCGCTGCCCGAGGAACTGCAGAAGATCCTCGACCAGAAGATCGGCATGGGCATGGTCGGCAACGACATGGGCAAGTTCATGCAATACCAGACGGCGCAGTCGATCCCGAAGTTCGCCGAGGGTGCGGGCTCCGGCGGCGGCAGCGTGGCGGGTGACGCGATGGGCCTGGGCGCGGGCGTGGCGCTCGGCCAGGTGCTGGCCGGGCAACTGGCCGGTGGGCTGCAGGGCGCGCAGCCACAGGCGCCGGCGGCTGCCGCGGCACCGACGGCGGCGGCCATCCGCCCCGACGAGGTGATGGCCACGATCGAGAAGCTGGCCGACCTCAAGGCCAAGGGCATCCTCACGCAGGAGGAGTTCGATGCGAAGAAGGCGGAGCTCCTGAAGAAGCTCGTCTGACGGCATCGCGCGCCCTCCCCAGGTGGCCACCGAACCCAGCCCGCAACGCGCCTACCGCGCGGCGTGCCCGAACTGCGGCGCGCCGGTCGACTTCCGCTCGGCCGCGTCGGCCTTTGCGGTGTGCAGCTATTGCCGCAGCACCCTCGTGCGCGAGGGCGAGGCGCTGCGCCGCATCGGCGAGAGCGCCGAACTCTTCGACGACCACACGCCGCTGCAGCTGGGTGCGTCCGGCAGCCACCAGGGCGCGGGCTTCACGCTCGTCGGCCGCCTGCAGTACCGCTACAAGGACGGCACCTGGAACGAGTGGCATGCCCTCTTCGACGACGGACGCAGTGGCTGGCTGAGCGAGGACAACGGCCGCTACGTGATGGCCTTCGACGCCGAACCGGACGGCGCGGTGCCGCCTGCGGAGCGGTTGCGCCCGGGCCAGCAGCAGGTGGTGGCCGGCCAGCCCTGGACCGTGGCCTCGGTCACCGCCACGCGGCTCATTGCCGCCCAGGGCGAATTGCCATTCGCCCCGGCCACCGAACGCGGCTTCGTCGTGGCCGACCTGCGCAGCACCCGCGACGAGGTCGGCACGCTGGACTACAGCGACCCGCAAGCGCCCAAGTGGTCGGTCGGCCGCGCCGTGGCGCTCTCCGAACTCGCGATGCGCGGCCTGGCCGATGTCGCGGAGAAGACCTTGAAGGGCCGCAGCATCGAATGCCCGAGCTGCGGCGCCTCGCTCGAAGTCCGGCTCTCGACCACGCAGTCCATCGTGTGCCACCAGTGCCGCGCGGTGGTCGATCTCTCGTCGGCCGGCGGCGCGGGCAAGGGGGTGGGCGCAGAGCTCGCGCACTACGCGCAGCGCAAGGGAGGCGAGCCGCTCATCCCGCTCGGCGGCGTCGGCGTGCTCAAGCTCGGCGGCGTGGCCCGGCCGTGGCAGGTGGTGGGCTATGTGGAGCGGAAAGAAGTTGGCGGCGACGAACCCGGCAGCTGGCGCGAGTACCTGCTGTACCACCGCGAGGAGGGCTTCGCCTTCCTGGTCGATGCAGAAGACGGCTGGAGCTGGTCGGCGCCCATCACCGGTGTGCCCAAGACCTCCGGCAACGGTGTGCGCTACCAGGGCGCGACCTACCGAGAGCTCTACCGCTACGGCGGCAAGGTCACCTACGTGCTGGGCGAGTTCTACTGGCAGCTCAGGCGCGGCGAGGAGACCCGCAACACCGACTACCAGGGCACCGGCAAGGCGGCGAGGAAGCGGCTCTACCTCGAGGTCACCGGCGACCCTTCGACGGCGTTCAGGACGGGCGAGACGGTCTGGTCGGCCGGCGCGACGCTCGACGCGAGCGACATCGCGCGCGCCTTCAAGCTCGACGCAAGCGCCAGCGCCGCGCTCAGGCGGGATGCGGGGCCAACCTCGGGCGATCCGGCCTCGCTGCTCGCCAAGGTGTTCTTCTGGATGTTCTTGATCGCCTGCGTGATCGTGCTCGTGCGCTGCGACGACGACGACCGCACCGACTGCGAGCCGCTGCGCGCCAGCTATGGCGACGCCTCGCGCGAGTACCAGAGCTGCCTGGCGAGCCAGCGCAGCACCAGCTACCGCCGCACCACCGGCGGCTCATGGGGCGGGTTCTCCACCGGCGGAGGCCACAAGTGAGATGCCCGCACCCACCCTCCATCGACTCAAGGAGCATCACATGATGGGTTTCGAATGGCTCAAGCCGGCCGCGTTCTTCGGCTCCATGCTCTACGCGCTGATCGGCGTGCTCGCGTTCTGGATCAGCTTCGCGGTGGTCGACAAGCTCTCGCCGCATGACCTGTGGGCCGAGATCGTGGAGAAGAAGAACGTGGCGCTCGCGATCGTGGTCGGCGCCAAGGCGATCGCCATCGGCCTGATCGTCTCGGCCGCCATCCACGGCTGACCGTGTCGGACGCCGAGGCGGCGCCGGCCGCGCGCATCCGACCGGCCGAGGTCGCGCTGCTGGCGTCGGTCTTCGTCGTCGCGGCGTGCGGGCTGGTCTATGAACTCGGCGCGGGTGCGCTGGCGAGCTACCTGCTGGGCGATTCGGTCCTGCAGTTCTCCACCATCATCGGCGCCTACCTCTTCGCCATGGGCATCGGCTCGTGGCTGTCGCGCTACTTCGAGCGCCAGCTGGTGGCGCACTTCCTGCGCATCGAACTCCTGGTGGGCTTCATCGGCGGGCTGATGCCGGCGGTGCTCTTCTCGCTGCAGACGCTGTCCACGGGCGCCTTCCGCTTCGTGCTCTACGGGCTGGTGCTGCTGGTGGGCACGCTCGTGGGCCTCGAGATTCCGCTCGTGATGCGCATCCTCAAGCGCCACTTCAGCGAGCGTTATGCGCTCAAGGACCTGGTCTCGCAGGTGCTCACCTTCGACTACCTCGGCGCGCTCGCGGTGGCCGTGGCCTTTCCGCTGCTGCTGGTGCCGCACCTGGGGCTGGTGCGCACGGGCGCCTTCTTCGGCCTGCTCAATGCGGCGGTGGCGGTGTGGGCGCTGTGGCTCTTTCGCGGCGAACTGCGGCAGCTGTGGGCGCACGTCGCGGCCTGCGTGGGCGTGATCGCGGCGCTGGCCGCCGCCATGGCCTGGGCCGATCGCATCAGCACCTGGGCCGAGGACCGCTTCTACGCCGATCGCATCGTCTACAGCGAGACCAGCCGCTACCAGCGCGTGGTGGTCACCGCCGGCCGTGCCGGCGTGCGGCTCTACCTCAACGGCAACCTGCAGTTCCATTCGCGTGACGAGTACCGCTACCACGAGGCGCTGGTGCACCTCGCGATGGCCGGGCACGGTGCGCCCAGGCGCGTGCTGGTGCTGGGCGGTGGCGACGGCCTCGCGGTGCGCGAGGTGCTCAAGTACCCGAGCGTGGAGGCGGTGACGCTGGTCGAGCTCGACCCGCACATGACGCGCCTGTTCGCCGAGCAGCCCATGCTGCGCGAGCTCAACGCCGATGCCCTGCGCTCGCCCAGGCTCACGATCGTGAACACCGATGCCTTCGCCTGGCTGGAGGCCGAGAAGGACCGGCACGCCGGCACCTATGACGTGATCGTGGTGGACTTTCCCGACCCCACCAACTTCTCGCTCGGCAAGCTCTACACCACGAGCTTCTACACGCTGCTCGATGCGCACCTCGCCGCCTCGGGCTATGCGGTGGTCCAGACCACCTCGCCGCTGATCGCGCGCAAGAGCTACTGGACGGTGGCCGCCACGCTGGAGGCCGCGGGCTTCACCACGACGCCCTACCACGCGCACGTGCCGAGCTTCGGCGAATGGGGCTTCATCCTGGCGGGCCGGCGCCCGTTCCGCCTGCCGACCGCACTGCCCGAGGGGCTACGCTTCCTCACCGTCGAGGGCATCCCGGGCCTGCTGCAGTTCCCGCCCGACATGGCGCGCGTGCCGGCCGAGCCGAATCGCCTGTCCAACCAGGTGCTGGTGCAGACCTTCGAGCAGGAATGGGGACGGGTGCACCCATGAGCCTGAAGCGGCGCGCGCTGCTCGCCGCGGCGGCGGGCCTGCCGGCGCTGGCCGCCTGTCGCCGTGCGCCGGACGAACCCCGCTACGACGGCGGCTGGGTCGGCACCTCGCCCGAGCGCGGCCACCGTCTGCGTGACGCGCGCAGTGGCAGCCTGCCGGCGGCCGCCGTCACGCGGCGTGCGCAGGTGCTCATCGTCGGCGCCGGTGTCGCGGGCCTCGCCTGCGCGCGGGCGTTGGCGCAGCGTGGCGTGGCCGACGTGCACCTCGTGGACCTGGAAGACACCGCCGGTGGCAATGCCCGCGGCCACCGCATCGCCGGCATGGACTGCCCGCTCGGCGCGCATTACCTGCCGGTGCCGGGCGAGGCGGCCATCGAGGTGGTCGAGCTGCTCGAAGAGCTCGGCCTCTCGCGCGTCGAGCACGGCCGGCGCCGCTACGACGAGCGCCACCTCTGCCACAGCCCGCAGGAGCGCCTGTACGTCAACGGCCAATGGCACGAAGGCCTGTTGCCGGTGGCCGACCAGCCCGAGGCCACGCTCGCGCAGTACCGCCGGTTTGCCGACGAGGTGGCGCGCGCCGCCACGCTCGGCTTTGCCATCCCCACCGCACGTGCGCCGTGGACGCCCGTGCACCAGGCGCTGGACGCCGTCACCTTCGCCCGCTGGCTGGACGCGCACGGCTTCGACGCGCAGCCGCTGCGCACCTACCTCGACTACTGCTGCCGCGACGACTACGGCGCCACGCCGGCGCAGGTCTCGGCCTGGGCTGGGCTGCACTACTTCGCAAGCCGTCATGGCTTCCATGCGCCCGGGGCGGAAGACGCGGAGGGCGCCGAGGGCGTGCTCACCTGGCCGCAAGGCAACGCCTGGCTCACCGAGCGCCTGGCCGCGCCGCACCGGGAGCGCCTGCACACCGGCCGGCTCGCGCTGCGGGTGGAGCCGGGCCGCCACGGGGTGCAGGTGGACGTGTGGGATGCGCGCGCCGAGCGGGCCGAACGCTGGATGGCGCGCGAGGTGGTGCTCGCCGTGCCGCTGTTCATCGCCGCGCGGCTGCTCACCGCCGTGCCGCCGGCGCTGCAGGCGGCGGTCGCGCAGATGCGCCATGCGCCGTGGCTGGTCGCCAACCTGCAGCTCGACGCGCCACTCGACGACCCGGGCGGCGCCGCGCCGGCGTGGGACAACGTCCTCCACGGCGGCCCCTCGCTCGGCTACGTGGACGCCATGCACCAGAGCACGCGTCCGCACCCCGGCCCGACCGTGCTCACGAGCTACTGGGCGCTCGGGGGCGACAGCGAGGCGCAGGCGAATGCGGCCCGGGCGCGCCTGCTGGGCGACGACTGGTCGGCGTGGTCACGCACCGTGCTCGACGACCTCGCGCACGCGCACCCCGACCTGCCGCGGAAGGTGCAGCGCATCGACCTCGCGCGCTATGGCCATGCGATGAGCATCCCGCGGCCCGGCGTGCGCAGCAGTGCGGCGCTGGCGGCCCTGGCGCGCCCCGCCGGCCGCGTGCATTTCGCGCATGCCGATCTCTCGGGCTATTCGATCTTCGAGGAGGCCTGCTTCCACGGCCATCGCGCGGGCCGGCAGGCCGCGGCCTGAACCTCAGGCCTTGCCGGCGCGCTTGACGGCGGGCGGCAGCTCGGGCGATTGCGCCTTCTGCCGCAGGCGGCGCAGTTCGCGCATCAGCTCGCGGTCGGTGGACGCCGGCTGCTGCGCCGCGCGCGCGGCTGCCGTGCGGCCTTCGGCTTCCGAACGCCGGACGGCAGCCTGATCGCCCGCGAGCTGCTGGCGCGTGCGGATGTGGTTGGCGAGCGTCTCCACCGCGTCGAGCTCGGCGTGCGCATCGGTCTTGGGCAGGGCGACCATGCGCTTGTCCTTCATGCGCATGTTGAGGCGGCAGATGCGGTTGCGGTTGAGGTGGCGCAGCGTCACGCCGGAGGCGTCGGCCTCGGTGACGGTCACGTCGCGGATGTTCTCGATCGCGACCTGGTGCACCTTGTGGCCGAGGCCGCGCTGGAACCAGACGTAGTTCGCGCTGACCGTCACGCGCTCCCAGCGCACCAGGTCGAGCGCCAGCGCGCCGAGCAGCACCAGCACGCCCAGCGCCGTGACGAGGCCCAGGCTCCAGCTGCTGCCGATCCACAGCAGCAGGCCGGCCGCCAGCACCACGCCGACCACCTCCAGCATGGCGCGGTCGGCGGTGCCGTACACGCGGCGCTCGTAGCCCGCCACTTCGGGCTCGCCGGTGGCGAGCGGCTGCATGGCGGCCAGCAGCGTCTTGGCGCCGCGGCTGAGCAGCACATGCCCGGCCACCGCGAGGGCCAGCATGAAGGGCAGGGCAAGGACGTAGCTCACGGGCCGGAAGTTAACGCCGGGCGCCCGTCGGCTGCGCAAGCCCCTGACGCCGTGGCGGATGCACGGTTGATTCCGCCGACCGAGCGGCCACATGCCCGTGGCTAAGATGCTTCAGTGCCGGCAAGGCCGGGTGTAGAGAAGGACGCGCACACATGCAATACCGGCGTTTGGGCCGCAGCGGATTGAAGCTCAGCGAGCTGGCGCTCGGCTCCTGGGTGACCTACCACCAGCAGCTCGATGCCTCGGCCGCCACCGAGCTCATGGCCGCCGCGCTGGACGCGGGCGTCAACTTCTTCGACAACGCCGAGGGCTATGCCGACGGCCAGGCCGAGGTGCTGATGGGCCAGGCGCTCAAGACGCTCCACCGGCCGCGCCTGAGCTACGTGGTCTCGACCAAGTTCTACTGGGGCATCGACCACGGCGGCAACCCGGTCAACCAGCTCAGGACGCTCAACCGCAAGTACCTGATGCAGGCCATCGACGGCTCGCTCAGGCGCCTGCAGCTGGAGCACATCGACCTCGTCTACTGCCACCGGCCCGACCCGGAGACGCCGGTCGAGGAGACGGTGCAGGCGATGAGCGACATGGTGACCCAGGGCAAGGCGCTCTACTGGGGCACGAGCGAGTGGCCGGCGCGGCTGATCCGCGCGGCCTACGACTTCGCCGAGCGCGAGCGGCTGCACCGCCCGCTGATGGAGCAGCCGCAGTACCACCTCTTCGCGCGCTCGCGGGTGGAGCGTGAGTACAAGCGGCTGGCCGACCGCCTCGGCCTCGGCCTCACCACCTGGAGCCCGCTCGCCGGCGGGCTGCTCACCGGCAAGTACCGTGGCGGCGTGCCGCCCGGCAGCCGCGGCGCCCTGCCGGGCATGGACTGGCTGGTCGCCGACCTGACGCATCCGGCGCGCAACGAAGCCGTGGCCCGGCTGGAGCCGATCGCGAAGGCGCTCGGCGGCACGGTGGCGCAGCTCGCCATCGCCTGGGTGCTGCGCAACCCGCAGGTGAGCTCGGTGATCCTCGGGGCGTCGAAACGCGCCCAGCTCGAAGACAACCTCGGGGCGCTCGCGCTCGTGCCGAAGCTGACGCCGGACGTGCTCTCGCAGATCGATCGCATCACCCAGCGGGTGGCGGCATGACGCGCGCACACGGGCACCACCAGGAGCACCCCCAAGCGGCGGCCGCGCCCCGCCCGGTCGGTCACCAGCACGACCTCACGCCCTGGCAGCGCCGCCACGCCTTCGACAGCGGCAACCCCGCCGGTGAGCGGCGCACGCACTGGGTGCTCGCGCTCACGCTGGTCACCATGGTGGTGGAGATCGCCGCCGGCTGGTGGACGGGTTCCATGGCGCTCCTGGCCGACGGCTGGCACATGGGCACGCATGCGCTGGCGCTGGCGGTCACGGCCGCCGCCTATGTCCTCGCGCGCCGCCATGCCAAGGACACGCGCTACGCCTTCGGCACCTGGAAGATCGAGGTGCTGGGCAGCTTCGCGAGCGCGCTGGCGCTCGGCATCGTGGGCCTGGGCATCGTCGTCGAGTCCGTCGGGCGCCTGTGGCGCGCCGAGCCGCTCGAAGCGCAGTCGGCGCTGGTGGTGGCCGTCATCGGGCTCGCGGTCAACCTCGCCTCGGCCTGGCTGCTCCATGGCGCCCAGGGCGGGCATGCGCATCACGACCATGACCATGACCATGACCATGGGCATGGGCACGCCCATGGCCCTCACGCCCACGGGGGCGTCGACCTCAACCTGCGCGCCGCCTACGCCCACGTGCTGGCCGATGCGCTGACCTCCGTGCTCGCCATCGGCGCGCTGGCCGCGGCCCTCTGGCTGGGCTGGGAGTGGCTCGACCCGCTGGTGGGCATCCTCGGCGCCGTGGTGATCGGCGTGTGGGCCTGGGGGCTGCTGCGCCAGTCGGCCGCCGTGCTGCTCGACCGCGAGATGGACGATCCGCTGGTCGACCGTGTGCGCGCGGCGCTCGAGTCCGATGGCGATGCGCGCATCGCCGACCTGCACGTCTGGCGCGTGGGCCGCAAGGGCTATGCGGTCGTGGCCTGCCTGGTGGCCGACGCGCCGCTCGCGCCGGCGCAGTACCGCGCGCGGCTGGACCGCCATCCGGAGGTGGTGCACGTGATGATCGAGGTGAACCGCTGCCCGCGGGCGGCCGAGGCGGTGCGCTGACCGCCGCGGCGCGACGACCTCAGGTGTTCAGCGCGTTCAGGCGTTCCACCGTGCCCACGTCGGTCCACGGGCCGTCGTAGGCGGTGGCCTCGATGCGCCCGGCATCGGCCCCCGCGCGCAGGAGCGGCGTGAGCGGCAGCTTCTCGCCCGGCGTCACGTCGTGCACGATCCCGGCGCGGAAGAGTCCGACGCTCGCCCAGGTGCGGCGGGGCTCAGCGGTGCGCGAGGCGAGGCCTCGGGCGTCGATGCCGAAATCGCCTTCGGGGTGGTGCGGCGCATTCGGCACCAGCCAGAGGTGGGCCAGCGCCTGGCCTTGCGCAAAGCGCCCGGCCACGGCGGCGTCGAAGCGGAAGCCCGGCAGGAAGACGTCGCCCGAGACGACCCAGAAGCAGTCGTGGGTGGCATCGGTCAGCAGCGGCAGCGCCTTGGCCATGCCGCCGGCCGTTTCCAGCGCGCCGCCGTGGTCGCGGCCTTCGAGCGAATAGCGGATCGCCACGCCGTGGCGCGAGCCGTCGCCCAGCGCCTCGACGATGCGTTCTTCCAGCCAGGCGGTGTTGATGACGACCTCGCGGATGCCGTCGCGCGCGAGCGCTTCCAGGTGCCAGACGATGAGCGGCTTGCCGCGCACTTCGAGCAGCGGCTTGGGCGTGTGGTCGGTGAGCGGGCGCATGCGCTCGCCCCGGCCGGCCGCGAGGATCATCGCTTTCATGTCTTGAGGCCTCGTTCCAGCGCGTGCTGCTCGACCGCGCCCGGCGCGAAGGCGCCGATCAGCGTGTCCAGGAGCTGGTGCGCCTTGGCACTGTTGTCGCCGCCGTAGTTGCAGACGTAGACGTCCAGCGTCACCGCACGCAACTCCGGCCAGGTGTGCACGGCCAGGTGCGATTCGGCCAGCAGCACCACGCCGGTCACGCCACCGGCCCCCGGGAAGGTGTGGAAGAGGCGGCCGACCGGCGCGAGCCCGGCCCCCTCCACCGCGCCCAGGCAGAGCCGCTCCAGCGCCGGCGCCTCGGTGAGGGCGACGTTGTGCGGGGAACATTCCCGCAGATCGGCGGTGAGGTGCAGACCGTGCATCGGGCGCCGATTATCGAGGCCCGTAAAATGCGGGGTTTCCCCAGCCCACACCCCAGCGAGACATGACCGCGATCGCCTCCAACACCTCCTTGATGGCGAACGCCATCCGTGCCCTGTCGATGGACGCGGTCCAGCAGGCCAACTCCGGCCACCCGGGGGCGCCGATGGGCATGGCCGAGATTGCGGTCGCGCTGTGGGGCCGCCACCTCAAGCACAACCCGGCCAACCCGCAGTGGGCCGACCGCGACCGCTTCGTGCTCTCGAACGGCCACGGCTCCATGCTCATCTACTCGCTGCTGCACCTGTCGGGCTACGACCTGCCGATGAGCGAGCTGCGCAACTTCCGCCAGCTGCACAGCAAGACGCCGGGCCACCCCGAGGTCGGCATCACCCCGGGCGTGGAGACCACCACCGGCCCGCTCGGCCAGGGCTTCACCAACGCGGTGGGCCTGGCGCTCGCCGAGAAGCTGCTCGCGCAGGAGTTCAACCGCGACGGCCACGCCATCGTCGATCACCACACCTACGTGTTCCTGGGCGACGGCTGCCTGATGGAAGGCATCAGCCACGAGGCCGCGGGCCTGGCCGGCGCCTGGAAGCTCAACAAGCTGATCGCGCTCTACGACGACAACGGCATCTCCATCGACGGCCAGGTCGCGCCCTGGTTCGTGGACGACACGCCCAAGCGCTTCGAGGCCTACGGCTGGAACGTGATCGCCAGGGTCGACGGCCACGACGTGGACGCGGTCGACAAGGCGATCGCCCGCGCCAAGAAGAGCGACAAGCCCACCCTCATCTGCTGCAAGACCACCATCGGCAAGGGCTCGCCCAACCGCGCCGGCACCGCCAAGGCGCACGGCGAGGCGCTGGGGCATGAGGAGATCAAGCTCACGCGAGAAGCCATGGGCTGGTCGCACGAGCCTTTCGTCATCCCCGAGGAAGCCTACGAGCAGTGGGATGCGCGCCAGGACGGCCTCGCCGCCGAGACGAAATGGGTCGATGCCTTCGAGGCCTATGCCAAGGCCTACCCCGAGCTCGCGGTCGAACTCGTGCGCCGTCTCGACGGCGAGCTGCCCAAGGGCTGGAAGCAGACCGTGCGCGCCGCGCTCGCCGCCACGCACGAGAAGGCCGAGACGGTCGCCAGCCGCAAGGCCAGCCAGCTCGCGCTCGAGCTCTACACCAAGCACCTGCCCGAGCTGCTCGGCGGCAGCGCCGACCTCACGGGCTCCAACCTCACCAACACCAGCAGCACGCCGGCCCTGCGCTTCGACGACAAGAGCGGTGCGCCCAACGGCGGCCGCCACATCAACTACGGCGTGCGCGAGTTCGGCATGGCCGCGATCATGAACGGCGTGGCGCTGCACGGCGGCTTCATCCCCTACGGCGGCACCTTCCTCACCTTCAGCGACTACAGCCGCAACGCCATC
>JBIQJS010000034.1:0-32664 GCA_044507405.1 Rubrivivax sp.
AGCGCAGCCGGGCCGAGGAAGAGGCCGACGAGGATCGGCACGATCACCGGCAACAGGCTCGGGATGATCATTTCCTTGATCGCGGCGGTCGTCAGCATGTCGACGGCGCGGCCGTACTCGGGCTTGCCGGTGCCTTCCATGATGCCCTTGATGTCACGGAACTGCCGGCGCACTTCCTCGACCACCGCGCCGGCCGCACGGCCCACGGCCTCCATGGCCATCGCGCCGAAAAGGTAGGGGATGAGGCCGCCGATGAAGAGGCCCACGATCACCATGTGGTTCGACAGATCGAAGCTCACGTGCATGCCGCGCGATTCGAGCGCGTGGGTGTAGTCGGCGAAGAGCACGAGGGCCGCGAGGCCTGCCGAACCGATGGCGTAGCCTTTGGTCACGGCCTTGGTGGTGTTGCCCACGGCGTCCAGCGGGTCGGTGATGTCACGCACGCTGTCCGGCAGCTCGGCCATCTCGGCAATGCCGCCGGCGTTGTCGGTGATGGGGCCGTAGGCGTCGAGCGCCACGACGATGCCGGCCATGCTGAGCATGGAGGTGGCGGCGATCGCGATGCCATAGAGGCCGGCCAGCATGTACGACACGACGATCGCGATGCACACGAAGATCACCGGCCAGGCGGTGGACTTCATCGACACGCCCAGGCCCGCGATGATGTTGGTGCCGTGGCCGGTGGTCGAGGCCTGCGCCACGTGCTGCACGGGCTTGTAGTCGGTGCCGGTGTAGTACTCGGTGATCCACACCATCGCAGCCGTGAGCACCAGGCCCACCACGCAGGCGCCGAAGAGCGCCAGCGCGCTGGCCGTGCCGCCACCGGCGAGCGCCACCGGGTCGGGGAACATGCTGCGCGCGACGAAGTAGAACGCGATGAGCGACAGCACGCCGGCGACGATGAGGCCGCGATAGAGCGCCGGCATCACGTTCTTCATGCCGGGCGAGGCCTTCACGAAGCTGCAGCCGATGATGGAGGCGATGATGGACACGGCGCCCAGCAGCAGCGGATACATCACCGCCTGCATGGCCGCGTCGGTCACCATCAGCGCACCGAGCGCCATGGTGGCGATGAGCGTGACGGCATAGGTCTCGAAGAGGTCGGCGGCCATGCCGGCGCAGTCGCCGACGTTGTCGCCCACGTTGTCGGCGATCACCGCGGGGTTGCGTGGATCGTCTTCGGGGATGCCCGCTTCGACCTTGCCGACCAGGTCGGCACCGACGTCGGCGCCCTTGGTGAAGATGCCGCCGCCCAGCCGCGCAAAGATCGAGATGAGCGACGAGCCGAAGGCCAGGCCCAGCAGCGGCTTGAGGAGCGTGGAAAGCGTGCCGTCGGCCACCGGCCTGCCGGAGTTGATGAGGTACAGGAAGAACACCGTCACGCCCAGCAGGCCCAGGCCCACCACCAGCATGCCGGTGATCGCGCCGCCCTTGAACGCCACGTTGAGCGCCGGGCCGATGCCCTGGGTGGCGGCCTGCGCGGTGCGCACGTTGGCACGCACGGAGATGTTCATGCCGATGAAGCCGCAGGCGCCCGAGAGCACCGCGCCCACGACGAAGCCTGCGGCCGTCGTCACGTCGAGGAAGATGCCGATGAGCACGGCGAGCACGATGCCCACGATGCCGATGGTGCGGTACTGGCGCGCGAGGTACGCGGCAGCGCCTTGCTGGATGGCGCCTGCGATCTCCTGCATGCGCGCGTTGCCAGCACTCTGGCCCAGGATCCAGCTTCGCTGAACGAAGCCGTACAGAACCGCGGCTATGCCGCAGGCAAGCGCAAAGTAGAGCGCCAGTTGTGTCGACATCAAAGGGACTCCTCGTTTCGGTTGTTCACGCGTTGAGAGAGACACGCCTGGCGCTATTTCACCCCGGGGACGGGGTACGGCCGGGTCAGCGGCGCATGCTACGGGATGGCCCATGCGCTGGCAACGAAGCGGCCCATGGTGTTTTCCAGCGACTGCGCAGCAGGGGCGCCCCGTGAGGCTCACATGGACGTGGCGGCTACACTGCGGGTTTTCCCGCGCGTCACCCTTCCGCGCATCACCACCCCACCTCCATGAGCCTGCACAACGTCACCCCCGGCGCGAAGGCGCCCGAGCAATTCAACGTCATCATCGAGATCCCGATGAACGCCGACCCGATCAAGTACGAGGTCGACAAGGAAAGCGGCGCGCTGTTCGTCGATCGCTTCATGACGACGGCCATGCACTACCCGTGCAACTACGGTTATGTCCCGCAGACGCTCTCGGACGATGGCGACCCGGTCGACGTGCTCGTGATCACGCCGTTCCCGCTGACGCCCGGCGTGGTGGTCACCTGCCGCGCGATCGGCGTGCTGAAGATGGAAGACGAGGCGGGCGGCGACAGCAAGCTGCTCGCCGTGCCCATCGACAAGATCCTGCCGATCTACACCCACTGGCAGAAGCCCGAAGACATCAACCAGATGCGCCTGAAGGCGATCCAGCATTTCTTCGAGCACTACAAGGACCTGGAAGCCGGCAAGTGGGTCAAGGTCGTGGGCTGGGAAGGCCCCGAGTCCGCTCGCCAGGAAATCGTGAGCGGCATCGCCGCCTACAAGGCTGCCAAGACGGCCTGACCCGCGTCTCGCACGCGCGAAGGGAGCTTCGGCTCCCTTTTTTCATGCCGTAGGGGTTCGTCAGGCGCCGGAACTCGCATTCGACGGCCGGCTCTACACTGCCTTTTTCCCAGGGGAGTGCCGATGCTGCGTCGTGTCCTGTGTCTCGTGCTGATGCTGTGGTGGGTGCCTGCGATGTCGCAGGCGTTGCCGGCCGCGGTGACCAAGGTGCAGTCGGTCGAGGGCATCACCGAGTACCGGTTGAAGAACGGCCTGCAGCTGCTGCTCATCCCCGACGAGTCCAAGCCGACCACCACGGTCAACATGACCTACCGCGTGGGCTCGCGCCACGAGAACTACGGCGAGACCGGCATGGCGCACCTGCTGGAGCACCTGCTCTTCAAGGGCACGCCCAAGCACCGCAACGCGCTCGCCGAATTCTCCAAGCGTGGGCTCAATGCCAACGGCTCCACCTGGTTCGACCGCACCAACTACTTCGCGAGCTTCGCGGCCAACGACGACAACCTGAGGTGGTACCTCGAGTGGCAGGCCGATGCGATGGTCAACAGCTTCGTCGCGAAGCGCGACCTCGACACCGAGATGACCGTGGTGCGCAACGAGATGGAGATGGGCGAGAACAGCCCCGAGCGCATCCTGTACTCGAAGACGCTCGCCACCATGTACCAGTGGCACAACTACGGCAAGAACACCATCGGCGCGCGCGCCGACGTGGAGAACGTCGACATCCCGCGCCTGCGGGCCTTCTACCGCCAGTACTACCAGCCCGACAACGCCACGCTGATCGTGGCCGGCAAGTTCTCGGAGGCCCGCGTGCTCGCCTGGGTGGCGCAATCCTTCGGCAAGCTCAGGAAGCCCACGCGCACGCTGCCGGCGCACTACACCCTCGATCCGGTGCAGGACGGCGAGCGCAGCGTCACGCTGCGGCGGGTGGGCGGCGTGCCGTTGCTGATGGCCGCCTACCACGTGCCGGCCGCGGCACATCCGGATTTCGCAGCGATCGAAGTGCTCTCGCTCATCATGGGCGACACGCCGTCCGGGCGGCTGCACAAGCGGCTCACCGCGAACCAGCTCGCCGCGGCGACCTACGGCTTCGCGCCTGGACTGGCCGAGCCGGGGTTCGTCATCTTCGGCGCGCAGCTCGCGCCGGGGATCGACGTGCACCAGGCGCGCGAGGCGCTGCTCTCGACCTTGGAATCGGTGGCGCAGGAGCCCATCACCGAAGAGGAGCTCAAGCGTGCGCAGGGCCAGTGGCTCAAGGCCTGGGAACAGGCGTTCACCAACCCCGAGGCGGTGGGGGTGTCGCTCAGCGAATCGGTCGCGCAAGGCGACTGGCGGCTCTTCTTCCTGCTGCGTGATCGCGTGCGCGACGTCAAGCTCGCCGATGTGCAGCGCGTGGCCGTGGAGCGCCTCCTGCGAGCCAACCGCACGCTGGGCACCTACCTGCCCGAAGACATGCCGGTGCGCGCGCCGGCGCCGGTCAAGCCCGACCTCGCGGCCGAACTCAAGACCTTCAAGCCGCAGGCCGCCGCCGCTGCGGTGCAGGCGTTCGATGCATCGCCGGCCAACATCGACCGGCTGACGCAGCGCTTCGACCTGGGCGGCCTCAAGGTCGCGCTCCTGCCCAAGGCCTCTCGCGGTGGCGCGGTGAGCGCCGTGCTCACGCTGCGCTTCGGAGACGAGAAGACGCTCTTCGGTCACGGCGAGGTGCCCGAGTTCGTGGCCGCCATGCTCGACAAGGGCACGGCCACGCTCTCGCGCCAGCAGATCCAGGACCGGCTCGACGCCCTGCGCACCGACATGCGCATCTCCGGTGGCGGCGGCGTCGTCACCGTGAGCCTCACCTCCCGTCGTGAGACGCTGCCTGACGCGATCGCGCTGGTGGGCGATGTGCTGCGCAACCCGACCTTCCCGCCCGAGGTGCTGGAGGAGCTCAAGCGCGCGGCGCTCGCCGACATCGAGCAGCAGCGCAAGGAGCCCGACGCGCTGGTGCGCAACGCGGTGTCGCGCGCGATGAACCCGTACCCCCGCGGCGACGTGCGTTACGCCAGCAGCTTCGACGAGATGGCCGCCGATGTCGGCGCCGTCACCGTGGAGCGGCTCAAGGCCTTCCACCAGCGCTTCTACGGCGTTGGACGCAGCGAATTCGGCGCGGCGGGCGACATGGACGTGGCGGCCGTGCGCACGGCGCTCGAGCGGGCGTTGGGCGGCTGGTCCGGCAGCGAACCGTACACCCGGGTGCCGCGGCCGCTGGTGCCGGTTCAGCCACAGCGCCTGCAGCTCGCGGCGCCCGACAAGCAGAACGCGACCCTGCTCGTCCGCCAGAGCGTGCCGCTGCACGACCTGCACGAGGATCACGCCGCCCTGTCCATGGCCAACTACCTGCTTGGCACCGGCGGGCAGTCGCGGCTGTGGAAGCGCATCCGCGAAGAAGAGGGCCTGTCCTACGACGTGCGCACCGGCATCAGCTGGAACGGCCATGAGCCGCATTCGATGTGGCAGGGCAGCGCGATCTTCGCGCCGCAGAGCCTGCCCAAGGTCGAAGCCGCCTTCCGCGAGGAACTGGACCGTGCGCTCAAGGAGGGCTTCACGGCGCAGGAGCTCGCCGAGGGCAAGCGCGGTCTGCTGGCCTTCCGCCGGCTCTCGCGTGCGCAGGACCGCAACCTCGCCGGTGCCCTGGCATCGAATCTCGACCTCGACCGCACCTTCGCCGTCTCGGCGCGCGTGGACGAGGCGCTGGAGAAGCTGACACTCGACCAGGTCAACACGGCGCTGCGCAAGTACGTCAAGCCCGACGGCTTCGTGACCGCCGTGGCCGGCGACTTCAAGCCTTGAAGGGCTGGCGCTCGTTGAGCTCGTCCAGGTAGTGCTCGACGCCGGCGCCTTCGCGCGCCAGGTAGTCGGCCACGGCCTGCGAGAACTGCGGATGTGCCAGCCAATGGGCCGACCAGGTCTGCACCGGCAGCAGCCCGCGCGCCATCTTGTGCTCGCCCTGCGCGCCGCCCTCGAAGCGCCGGTAGCCCTCGGCGATGCACCAGGCGAGAGGCTGGTAGTAGCAGGCCTCGAAGTGCAGGCAGGAGACGTGCTCGGTCGCGCCCCAGTAGCGGCCATAGGCGACGCGCTGCACCGGGTCGATCGCGATCAGCGAGGCCGCGATGCGTTCACCACCTCGACGCGCCACGAAGAGCAGCCAGTGCTCGGGCATCGTCTCGGCCATGCGGTGGAAGAAGTCGCGCGTGAGGTAGGGCGAGGAATGGTGCGCGCGGTAGGTGTTGCGGTAGCAGCGGTAGAAGTAATCCCAGTCGTCGGCTGAGATCTCGCGCCCTTGCTGGGCGGTGAAGCTGACGCCGGCGTCGGCGACCCTGCGGCGTTCCTGCTGGATCTTCTTGCGCTTCTCGCGCTGCAGGCTCGCGAGGTAGCCCGCGAAATCGGCGTACCCGTCGGGCTCGCGGTTCTGCCAGTGGAACTGCACCGTGCTGCGCATCATCCAGCCGGCATCGCGCGCGGCCCGCTGGTCGGCTTCATCGACAAAGAGCACGTGCGCCGACGAAAGCCCGGCCTGCGAGGCGAACTGCTCCATGCCCCGCAGCAGCGCCACGCGGGCCTCGGCATCGCGCGCCAGCAGGCGAGGGCCGGGCACCGGCGTGAAGGGCACGGCGCTCAGCAGCTTGGGGTAGTAGTCCAGCCCGTGTCGGCGGTAGGCATCGGCCCAGGCCCAGTCGAAGACATATTCGCCGTAGGAGTGCGACTTCAGGTAGAGCGGACAGGCGGCGACGAGCGCGTCGCCGTCGTGCACGGTCAGGAACTGCGGCTGCCAGCCGGTTTCGCTCACCGCACTCCTTGATTCGTGCAGCGCGCTCAGGTACTCGTGCCGCATGAAGGGCGTGGGATCGGGCTGCAGGGCGAGCAGTGCATTCCACGTCTGGGCGTCCACATGGCCCGGTTGGTCGTGGACCCGGATGACATAATTCTTCGAGCTTTTTTCCTCACGCATATGTCATCGAACGCCACGGTCAAGGTTGCACTCGCGCAGATCAACGCAACGGTGGGCGACCTGGCCGGCAATGCGCGCAAGATCGTCGAATTCGCGCGCCGCGCCCACGCCGAAGGCGCGCGCCTGGTGCTGGCGCCCGAGCTCGCGCTGTGCGGATATCCCCCGGAGGATCTGCTGCTGCGCCCGGCCTTCATGCAGTCGTGTGCGCAGGTGCTGGCCGATTGCGCGCAGGCCTTGGCCGATCTGCCGGATCTGCATGTGGTGGTGGGGCATCCGCATCAATGGGGCGAGCGCGGGGATGTTAGGTCGAAGTCGCTGGCGGTGCAGCAGCGCTTCAATGCGGCCTCGCTGCTGCAAGGGGGGCGCGTCGTCGGCACCTACTGCAAGCGCGAGCTCCCCAACTACCAGGTGTTCGACGAACGGCGCTATTTCGCCTCGGGGCGCGACGCAGGGCAGGGCGCACTCGTGGTCGAGATCGAGGGCCTGAAGTTCGGCATCAACATCTGCGAGGACGCGTGGTTCGACGAGCCGCCGAGGCTGGCCCAGCAGGCCGGCGCGCAGGTCCTGTGTGTGCTCAACGCCTCGCCCTTCCACCTCGGCAAGGTGGCCGAGCGCGAGGCGCGCATGCGCGAGTGCGCACAGGCCACCGGCATGCCCGTGCTCTATGCGCACCTCACCGGCGGGCAGGACGAGGTCGTCTTCGACGGCGCCTCGTTCGCGCTCGATGCGAGCGGGCGTGTCGGTGCGCGGGCGCCGTTCTTCGAAGAGTCGCTGCTGATCGTCGAGGTGAGCGCGCGCGAGGTGCATGGCCCCGTCGCGCCGGTGCCCGAAATCGAGGCGCAGGCCTGGGGCGCGCTCGTGACCGGCGTGCGCGACTACATCGGCAAGAACGGCTTTCCCGGTGTGCTGCTGGGCTTGAGCGGCGGCATCGACTCGGCGCTGGTGCTCGCGATCGCCGTCGACGCGCTCGGGCCCGAGAAGGTGCGCACGGTGATGATGCCTTCGCCCTACACGGCCGACATCTCCTGGATCGACGCGCGCGACATGGCCGAGCGGCTTGGGGTGCGCTACGACGAAATCTCGATCGTGCCGATGTTCGAATCCTTCCGGCAGGGCCTTTCGACCGAGTTCGCCGGTCTGCCCGAGGACACGACCGAAGAGAACATCCAGGCACGCATCCGCGGCATCCTGCTGATGGCGCTGTCCAACAAGTTCGGCTCCATCGTGCTCACCACCGGCAACAAGAGCGAGATGGCCACCGGCTACTGCACGCTCTACGGCGACATGGCCGGCGGCTTCGCGGTCATCAAGGACGTGGCCAAGACGCTGGTCTATCGCCTGGCGAACTGGAAGAACGCGCAAGGGCGCGAGATCATCCCCGAGCGCATCATCACCCGCCCGCCTTCGGCCGAGCTGCGCCCCGACCAGAAGGACCAGGACAGCCTGCCGCCCTACGAGGTGCTCGATGCCATCCTGCAGCGCTACATGGAAGAAGACCAGGGCATCGAGGAGATCGTGGCGGCCGGCCATGCGCGCGAGGACGTGGAGCGTGTGACGCGTCTCATCAAGATCAACGAATACAAGCGCCGGCAGGCGCCCGTGGGCATCCGCATCACCCACCGCGCCTTCGGGAGAGATTGGCGCTACCCGATCACCTCGAAGTTCCGCGCTTAAACTAGCCTCATCTTTTTGCTGCCGGAGCCCCACATGAAACAAATCACCGCGATCGTGAAGCCCTTCAAGCTGGAAGAAGTGCGTGAAGCCCTCGCCGAAGTGGGCGTGACCGGCCTCACCGTCACCGAAGTCAAGGGCTTCGGTCGGCAGAAGGGCCACACCGAGCTGTACCGCGGTGCCGAATACGTGGTGGACTTCCTGCCCAAGGTGAAGGTCGAGGTGGTGGTGAAGGACAGCGACGTCGATCGCTGCATCGAGGCCATCGTCAAGGCCGCCAAGACCGGCAAGATCGGCGACGGCAAGATCTTCGTGACCGGCGTGGAGCAGGTGGTGCGCATCCGCACCGGCGAGACGGACGAAGCCGCGGTCTGATTGCGCCGCCCCGACGACCCAGGCCCGCTGCGTGCGGGCCTTTTCATTTTCAGATGCGGCGGTAGTCGTCGGGCGCTGTGGCGTGCGCGGCCTTCGCGGCCAGACGCTCGAGCAGCTCGGCGGGATCCGAGGCCGACTGCAGCAGCCCGCGCTGCGGCTCGGGCACGAAGCCTTCGCTGACGCTGTGGTCCATGAAGGCGAGCAGTCCGTCGTAGTAGCCGTCGACGTTGAGCAGGCCGACCGGCTTGTCGTGATAGCCGAGCTGGCGCCACGTCCACACTTCGAAGAGCTCCTCGAAGGTGCCGATGCCACCGGGCAGGGCGAGGAAGGCATCCGCACGCTCGGCCATCATCTGCTTGCGCTGGTGCATGGTCTCGACCACGTGCAGCTCGTCGAGGCCTTGGTGGCCGAGCTCGCGTGACATCAGCGAACGCGGGATCACGCCGACCACTGAGGCGCCGGCGTCCAGCGCCGCGTTGGCCACCATGCCCATCAGTCCTGCGTTGCCGCCGCCATAGACGAGCTGCCAGCCACGTTCGCCAATCAGCTGGCCGACCCGGCGGGCCGCGGCTTCGTAGCCGCTGCGTGCACCCAGCCGGGAGCCGCAATAGACGCACAGAGAGAACCGGTTCATGTGAGGCGATGCCACAGGGCTGCAGCCCAGACGCAGCCACACAGTACCAGCGCGACGAAGACCGCGGCGCTGCCCAGGTCCTTGGCGCGCTTGGAGAGCGCATGCCGATCGAGCGACACGCGGTCCACCACCGCTTCGATGCCGGAGTTCAGGAGCTCTGCGATCAGCACCAGCGTCACGGTGCCGGCCAGCAATGCGACTTCGACCCAGTTGCGGCCGACCCAGAAGGCCAGGGGGATGAGGACGACGGCAAGCCAGGTTTCCTGGCGGAAGGCACTCTCGCCGCTGTAGGCCATCTTGAGCCCGTCCCAGGAGTAACCGGTGGCGCGAACGATCCGGGCCAGACCGGTGTGGCCCTTCGAAGAAATGGTCATGGGCGGCGATTGTGCCGCGAGCTCACGCGCCGGGCCGGCGATCCGGCGCGGTGACGAGCCGCGTCCCGCACAGCGCGTCATGCCAGAACTGCCGCTGCGGGTGCAGCAGCGACAGTAGCGCGTAGACCACGATGCCGACACCCACCGCGGCGAGCTCCGTGGCGGCCGTCCAGCCGTTGAGCTTGGCGACGAGGTAGCCCGGCGCGATCCACAGCGCGCAGGCCATGAAGCGCGCGATCGCACGCCCGACGCTCGGTTGCGCGCCCGTGGAATCGACGAGCCGGATGCGCCAGGTCTGCATGGGCAGCGTCTGCCCGCGGCGCGTCCAGAACCAGACGAAGTAGACGCCCCACACGGCGACCCCGACGATCTGCATCGTGAGGTGATAGGACGCTGACGACGTGACGCCAGCGACCTTGAGCACGAGGGTGCCCACGAAGCCCGCCACGAGCGTGACGCCGAAGAGCAGCAGGGCCTCGTACAGCAGGCAGGCGAGTCGGCGAGCCAGGCCGGGCGTCTGCAGCCCGGCGATGCGTGCGGCCGGCGCGGCTGTCATGGGTTCCGCGGTGCCGACGCCGGCGCGGCGGCCGAGCGGGTCGCCGCGCCTTGCGGGCCGCGCTTGGGCAGGAGGGTGGATTGGTCGACGAAGCCAGGGGTCACGGCAATTTTGGGCAGGCCGGCCTGTTGATGGACAGGCGGGGCAGGCCGCTTGGTGATGAGGTTGGTGGTCGCGCCCGGCTGGGCCTGGGCGACAGTGGGTGCGACCGGCTTGGGCTTGGGCGCATACGACGGATTCGGCACCACATTGGATTTCATGGCGGATGTCTCGGCGGCCGGCTTGCGCGTCGCCGGTGCCGCCTTGGCGGCCAGCTGCTTGCGCTGCTCCGGGCCCAAAGCCTTGTACTGCTCCCATTTCGCCCGACGCTCGTCGGCGGGGACCTGCTGGGCCTCTCGGTAGTTGAGCCGGGCCTGGCTGCGCTCGCGCGGCGTCATCCGGGCCCATTCGGCCATGCGATTCTGGACGCGGGCCTGCTCGGCCGGCGACAGATTGGGGAACCGGTCTGCGATCTCGATCCACTTGGACCGGCGGTTGCCATCGATGCGGCCCCATTCCGCTTCGAGCGGGCGCAGGGCGTTGCGCTGGGCCGTGCTCAGCGCCGACCAGTTCACGCCCTCGACGGGCACGGCCGGCACAGGGCCCGAGGCGGCAGGCTGCGCCCGGACGGGTACAAGCCCCGTGGTCAGTGCCAAGGCGAGGAGCGATGCCTGCAGAACGGCGGCGCAGCGCCGTGCGGATCGGTCGCGAGGGGCGGGAGGTGACATGGCAGCGGCTCCGGTCAATCGCGAGGAGTTTTCAGGAACTCCACGAAGCCGGGGTCGCTGTAGGCCGCGGGCGGCAGCTCGTCGGTGAGGATGAACGCATCGATCTCGGCGGCGGCCACGATCTGGTTTTGCGTGTGCGTGCGCTGGATGAAGACGAGACCGGCGATCAGGGCCACGAGCGGCACCCAGGCCGCAAGCCGCATCCACCAGCCTGTGCCGCCCTCGCCACCGAGCGAGAGGGTGCCGATGCCGTTGTGCACGGTGGCCGTGACGTGCGGGGCGGCTGCGGCACGCGCGGCCTGCGCGCGTGCCAGGGCCTGCTCGCGCGCGAAGCGCAGGCGCTCGGTGACGTCTTGCGGCAGCTCTGCGGCGCGCTCCGTCAACCGAGCCGTCATGCGCAAAGCGAGCCGGGCCTCCATGGCTTCCAGCTCCGCCGGTGCATAAGGACGAAGTTCGGTGCGGTTCATAGATCTATTCCCTTTGCCTTCAGGGCATCGGCCAAGGCATGCACTGCGCGTGAACAGTGGGTCTTGACGCTGCCCTCCGAGCACCCCATCACGGCGGCCGTCTCGGCGACATCGAGCTCCTCCCAGTAACGCAACAGAAACGCTTCACGTTGACGGGCGGGCAGCTTGGCCACCTCGCCGTCGATGGCTAGCAGCACCTGTGCCCGGGACACCGAATCCGCGGCGCTCTCGGCAGCAGGCGATTCATTTTCCGCGGCCAGCGTCTCGAGCAGATCGAAATCGCCGTCGTCTCCTGCGGATTCGTACTCGGAAAAGTTGCGCACCACCGCATTGCGCACCTTCTGGCGGCGAAACCAGTCCATGGTCGCGTTGGACAGGATGCGCTGGAAGACGAGCGGCAATTCGGCGGCGGGGCGGTCGATGTACTTCTCGGCCAGGCGGATCATCGAGTCCTGCACGATGTCGAGCGCGGCATCGTCATCCCGGACGGCATACGCCACGCGCTTGAAGGCGCGCTTCTCGACGCTTTTCAGGAAGTCCGAAAGTTCTTTGTCAGAGGCCAAGGGGAGTGCGTGCCTCGCGGCACGGCTGCTCGAAAAAGCCGGCGGATTATGGCACCCGACCTCTGCGACACCCCGGGCGCTCCATGCTGGGGCCTATAATGTGCGCTCGCACAACATCTGGTCTTAATTTGGCGCCCGACCTGGGCGCCTTCGTTATTGGCCCGAGCAGGCACCACACCCGCTTCACGAGAGCGCGGAGAGGTGCACCGATGGATTTTCGTTAGAGAAATTCGCAAAGGTTCAACATGGACATGTCTGCCGCGGAACTCAAGCGCGCCGCCTCGGCGCAACCGCAAACCTCCCCCTCCGCCGAGCCCAATGGCTCGGAAATCCTGGTCCGCTGCCTTCAGGCCGAAGGCGTGAAATTCCTCTGGGGCTATCCCGGCGGTGCGGTCCTCTACATCTACGACGCGCTCTACAAGCAGGAGAGCATCCAGCACATCCTGGTGCGCCACGAGCAGGCAGCGGTCCATGCCGCCGACGGCTACGCGCGTGCCACGGGTGATGTCGGCGTCGCGCTGGTCACCTCGGGCCCGGGGGTCACGAACGCCATCACCGGCATCGCGACCGCCTACATGGACTCGATCCCCATGGTGATCATCACCGGCCAGGTGCCCACGCCCGCCATCGGGCTGGATGCCTTCCAGGAGTGCGACACGGTCGGCATCACGCGCCCGATCGTCAAGCACAACTTCCTGGTGAAGGACGTGCGCGACCTCGCGGTCACCCTCAAGAAGGCGTTCCACATCGCGCGCACCGGCCGCCCGGGCCCCGTCGTGGTCGACATTCCGAAGGACGTCTCGCTCAAGACCGCGCCGTTCCAGTACCCGGCGACCGTCGAGATGCGCTCGTACAACCCGGCGCGCAAGGGCCACGGCGGCCAGATCCGCAAGGCCGTGCAACTGCTGCTGGCGGCCAAGCGCCCGTACATCTACACCGGCGGCGGCGTGGTGCTGGGCAACGCCTCGGCCGAGCTGCGCGAGCTCGCCGACATGCTCGGCTACCCGGTCACCAACACGCTGATGGGCCTGGGGGCCATGCCCGCGAGCGACCCCAAGTTCCTCGGCATGCTCGGCATGCACGGCACCTACGAAGCCAACATGACGATGCAGAACTGCGACGTCCTGCTGGCCGTGGGCGCCCGGTTCGACGACCGCGTGATCGGCAACCCGAAGCACTTCGCCTCGGTCGAGCGCAAGATCATCCACATCGACATCGACCCGTCGTCGATCTCCAAGCGCGTGAAGGTCGACATCCCCATCGTCGGCGACGTGAAGGACGTGTTGCAGGAGCTGATCGCGCAGATCAAGGAAGCGCAGACCCGGCCCGACACGCAGGCGCTCGCGTCGTGGTGGAGCCAGGTCAACGAGTGGCGCAAGCGCGAGTGCCTCAAGTACCGCAACAGCACCGAGGTCATCAAGCCGCAGTACGTCATCGAGACGCTCTGCGAGCTGACGCGCGGCACCGACGCGTACATCACCTCCGACGTCGGCCAGCACCAGATGTGGGCGGCGCAGTTCTACCGCTTCGACCAGCCGCGCCGCTGGATCAACTCCGGGGGCCTCGGCACCATGGGCGTGGGCCTGCCGTACGCGATGGGCATCAAGCTCGCCAAGCCCGAGTCGGACGTGTTCTGCATCACCGGCGAAGGCTCGATCCAGATGTGCATCCAGGAGCTCTCCACCTGCTTCCAGTACAAGACGCCGGTGAAGATCGTCTCGCTGAACAACCGCTACCTCGGCATGGTGCGGCAGTGGCAGGAGCTCGACTACGGCGGCCGCTACTCGCACAGCTACATGGACGCGCTGCCCGATTTCGTGAAGCTCGCCGAGGCCTACGGCCACGTCGGCATGCTGATCGAGAAGCCGGCCGACGTGGAGCCTGCGTTGCGCGAAGCCATGAAGCTCAAGGACCGCACGGTCTTCCTCGACATCCGCACCGACCCCACGGAGAACGTCTGGCCGATGGTGCAGGCCGGCAAGGGCATCTCGGAGATGCTGCTCGGGTCCGAAGACCTGTGAGGCGCTGAACCCGGCCAGGGGTGGTGCGTTACCGCGCCCACCCGAACGCCTGGGAGACGCGCCGCACCGCTGCGGACCATCCACTTCCCTTCATTCACGGAAAGCGTGGCCAAGGACCATGGGTTACCGCCCATGGCCTGAAGAGCGCGCTACAGACCCATGAAACACATCATCGCCCTGCTGCTGGAGAACGAGCCAGGAGCCCTGTCGCGCGTGGTCGCCCTGTTCTCGGCCCGCGGCTACAACATTGAAAGCCTCACCGTCGCGCCGACGGAAGACCCGTCGCTCTCGCGCATGACCATCGTGACCACCGGCTCCGATGACGTCATCGAGCAGATCACCAAGCACCTGAACCGCCTCATCGAGGTCGTGAAGGTGGTCGATCTCACCGAAGGTGCCTACACCGAGCGCGAACTGATGCTCATCAAGGTGCGCGCCGTCGGCAAGGAGCGCGAGGAGATGAAGCGCATGGCCGACATCTTCCGCGGCCGCATCATCGACGTGACCGAGAAGAGCTACACCATCGAGTTGACCGGCGACGCGAGCAAGCTCGATGCCTTCATCGAGGCCATCGACCGCGGCGCCATTCTGGAAACCGTGCGCACCGGCACCAGCGGGATCGGTCGCGGCGAGCGCATCCTGCGCATTTGACTTCGGCCCGCATTCACCAGGGATTTTTAGGAGAGACCATGAAGGTTTATTACGACAAGGACGCGGACCTCAGCCTCGTCAAGGGCAAGAACGTCACCATCATCGGCTACGGCTCGCAGGGCCATGCGCACGCGCAGAACCTGAACGACAGCGGCGTGAAGGTCACCGTCGGCCTGCGCAGGAGCGGCGCGAGCTGGGGCAAGGCCGAGAAGGCCGGGCTCAGGGTGATGGAAGTCGCCGAGGCCGTGAAGGCCGCCGACGTGGTGATGATCCTGCTGCCCGACGAGCAGATCGCCGAGGTCTACCGGACCGAGGTCGAGCCCCACATCAAGCAGGGCGCCTCGCTCGCCTTCGCGCACGGCTTCAACGTGCACTACGGCCAGGTCGTGCCGCGTGACGACCTCGATGTCTGGATGGTCGCCCCCAAGGCACCGGGCCACACCGTTCGCGGCACCTACACGCAAGGTGGCGGCGTGCCTCACCTGATCGCCGTGCACGCCGACAAGTCGGGCAAGGCGCGTGACCTGGCCCTGAGCTACGCCGCGGCCAACGGTGGCGGCAAGGCCGGCATCATCGAGACCAACTTCCGCGAAGAAACCGAGACCGACCTCTTCGGCGAACAGGCCGTGCTGTGCGGTGGCACCGTCGAGCTCATCAAGGCCGGCTTCGAGACGCTGGTGGAAGCTGGCTACGCGCCCGAGATGGCCTACTTCGAGTGCCTGCACGAGCTCAAGCTGATCGTCGACCTGATCTACGAAGGCGGCATCGCGAACATGAACTACTCGATCTCCAACAACGCCGAGTACGGCGAATACGTCACCGGGCCGAAGGTCGTGACCGAGGAGACCAAGAAGGCCATGAAGCAGGCGCTCAAGGACATCCAGACCGGCGAATACGCCAAGAGCTTCATCCTCGAGAACCGTGCCGGCGCCCCGACGCTCCTGTCGCGCCGCCGCCTCACCGCCGAGCACCCGATCGAGCAGGTCGGCGAGAAGCTGCGCGCGATGATGCCCTGGATCAAGAAGAACCGCCTGGTCGACCAGAGCAAGAACTGAGCACCACTGCGCTTCAGGCACGAGACGCCGCAAGGGAAACCTTGCGGCGTTTTTGCTGGGGGCTGCGGTATCCTCCCTGCCTCGGTTTCGCCCTCCAATGACTCCCGCAGATGAACCACATGCATGACGGCGTGCAACCCGTGGCCGACGCAGACGATGCGCCGGTGCGCCCGCGCCGCAAGGGCATCTACATCCTGCCGAACCTCTTCACGCTGGCCGCGCTGTTCGGGGGCTTCTACGGCATCGTGATGGCGATGAACGGCCGCTTCGAGCAGGCGGCCATCGGCATCTTCTGCGCCATGGTGCTCGACAGCCTGGACGGCCGTGTCGCGCGCATGACCAACACCCAGAGCACCTTCGGCGAGCAGATGGACAGCCTGTCCGACATGGTGTCCTTCGGTGCGGCGCCGGCGCTCATCATGTACGAGTGGGCGCTCAACGGCCTGGGCAAGCTCGGATGGATCGCTGCCTTCGTCTACTGCTCGTGTGCAGCACTGCGGCTTGCGCGCTTCAACACCAACCTGGGCGTCGTCGACAAGCGCTTCTTCCAGGGCCTGCCGAGCCCGGCTGCGGCAGCGCTCGTGATGGGCTTCATCTGGCTGATGGACGACTCGGGGTTCAAGGTGCCGCTGGAAGGCGACTGGCTGCGCTGGACGGCCTTCGGCTTCACGCTGTACGCGGGCCTCACCATGGTGACGAACGTGCCGTTCTACAGCTTCAAGGACGTGAGCTTCAAGCGCTCCGTGCCCTTCGTCGTGATCGTGGCCATCGCGCTCGGCATCGCGTTCATCACGCTGCACCCGCCGCTGGTGCTCTTCGGGCTCTTCGTGGTCTACGGGTTCTCGGGCTACGGTGTCTACGCCTGGAAGCGCATGAAGGGCCGTCCGGTGAGTGTCATTGCCACTTCGATGGACGAGCCTGACGAAGAGGGTCTGCACCGCTGAGCCGATCGCTGCTATATTCGATGCCCATGACGTTCTCGATCGCTCTCGCGCTAGCCCTACTAGAGGTGCCACGGGCTCGCTGATCGTTCACGTCCATCGTTTTCGCTCTTGACGGCCCGTTTGCAACCAGCATCGGGCCGTTTTGCTTTTTGGTTTGCTGGTTGCCGCTCAACTCTTCCGGGGATGACCATGTTGAAGCAACCGCAGCAGAAGTACCGCCCGTTCGCGCCCATCGGGCTGCGTGACCGCACCTGGCCCGATGCCGTGCTGACCCGTGCGCCGACCTGGCTCAGCACCGACCTGCGTGACGGCAACCAGGCGCTCATCGAGCCCATGGACGTGTCGCGCAAGCTGCGCATGTTCGAGATGCTGTTGCGCATCGGCTTCAAGGAGATCGAAGTCGGCTTCCCCTCGGCGTCGCAGATCGAGTTCGACTTCGTGCGCAAGCTCATCGAGGAGGACCGCGTGCCCGACGATGTGAGCCTGCAGGTGCTCACGCAGGCGCGCGAGCCGCTCATCCGCCGTACCTTCGAGGCCTTGCGCGGCGCCACGCGCGCGATCGTGCACCTCTACAACGCGACGGCGCCCATCATGCGCGAGGTGGTGCTGGGCGTGGACGAAGACGGCGTGGTGGCGCTGGCCGTGGAGAACGCCGAGCTCGTGAAGCGCATCGCAGCCGAGTACCCCGGGACCGACTGGCGCTTCGAGTATTCCCCGGAGTGCTTCTCGGACACCGAGCTCGCCGTGGCCAAGCGCGTGGTGGATGCCGTCACGGCGGTCTGGCAGCCCACGCCCGAGCGCAAGTGCATCATCAACCTGCCGACGACGATCGAGCGCTCCACCCCCAACATCTTTGCCGACATGGTCGAGTGGATGCACCGCAACCTCGAGCGGCGCGACAGCATCGTGCTCTCGGTCCACCCGCACAACGATCGCGGCACCGGCACCGCGACCGGCGAGCTCGCGCTCATGGCGGGCGCCGACCGCATCGAAGGCTGCCTCTTCGGCAATGGCGAGCGCACCGGCAACTGCGACCTCGTCAACATCGCGCTCAACCTCTACACGCAGGGCGTGTCGCCGGAGCTGGACTTCTCCGACATCGACGAAGTGCGCCGCTGCGTGGAGCACTGCAACCAGTTGCCCGTGCATCCCCGCCACCCGTACGTGGGCGACCTCGTCTACACCTCCTTCTCAGGCTCCCATCAGGATGCGATCAAGAAGGCATTCGCCGCACGCAAGGAAGGCGACGTGTGGAACATGCCCTACCTGCCGATCGATCCCAAGGATCTCGGCCGCAGCTATGACGCCGTGATCCGCGTCAACAGCCAGTCGGGCAAGGGCGGCATCTCCTACCTGATCGAGCAGGAGTACGGCCTGGAACTGCCCCGCCGGCTGCAGATCGAGTTCAGCCAGGTCGTGCAGGCGGTGATGGACGACACCGGCAAGGAGCAGACGGCCGCCGGGCTCTGGAACATCTTCGAGCGCGAGTACAGCGCTGGGGGCGACTGGGATGCAGAGCTGGTGCATTCCCGCATCGCGCCGCTCGAAGACGGTCAGGTGAGGCTCTCCACCCATGTGTCCCTGGATGGCCGCGCCCTCGTGGTCGAAGGGCAGGGCACAGGGCCCATCGAGGCCTTCATCGAAGGCGTGAACCGCCAGCTCGAGACGCGCGTGCGCGTGCTCGACTACCACCAGCATTCGATCGGCAGTGGCGCCGATGCCAAGGCTGTGACCTACCTCGAGCTGCGCCTGGGCGACGGGCCCACGCTCTTCGGCGTGGGCATCGACGCCAACATCGTCTCCGCATCGCTCAAGGCCGTCACGTCGGGCCTGCATCGCGCGCGCCGGCGCGGCAAGCTGCAGTTCGCGCAGGCAGCGCTGGCCTAACATTGCAACAAGCACCGCACACGAGGACCACCCCATGACCGACAAGCTCATCATCTTCGACACCACCCTGCGCGATGGCGAACAGTCGCCTGGGGCCTCCATGACCAAGGACGAGAAGCTGCGCATCGCGCGCCAGCTTGAACGGCTCAGGGTCAACGTGATCGAAGCCGGCTTCGCCGCGTCGTCCAATGGCGACTTCGAGGCCGTGCGCGCGATTGCGCAGGCCGTGAAGGACAGCACCGTGTGCTCGCTCGCCCGCGCCAACGACCGTGACATCTCGCGGGCAGCCGAGGCGCTTCAGGGTGGCAACTCCACGCGCATCCACTTCTTCCTGGCCACGAGCCCGCTGCACATGGAGAAGAAGCTGCGCATGACGCCCGACCAGGTCTTCGAGCAGGCGCGGCTCTCGGCGCGCTTTGCCCGCAACCTGATGGACGACATCGAGTTCTCGCCGGAGGACGGCTACCGATCCGAGCCGGATTTCCTCTGCCGCGTGCTCGAAGCCGTGATCGCCGAGGGCGTGACGACGATCAACATCCCCGACACCGTGGGCTACGCGATCCCCGAGCTCTACGGCGAGTTCATCCGCAACCTGCGCGAGCGCATTCCCAACTCCGACAAGGCGATCTGGTCGGTGCACTGCCACAACGACCTGGGCATGGCGGTGGCCAACTCGCTGGCCGGCGTGAAGATCGGCGGTGCCCGCCAGATCGAGTGCACGATCAACGGCCTGGGCGAACGGGCCGGCAACTGCTCCCTGGAAGAAGTGGTGATGGCCGTGCGCACCCGCAAGGACTACTTCGGCCTCGGGCTCGACATCGACACGTCGCAGATCGTGCCGGCTTCCCGGCTCGTCTCGCAGACGACCGGCTTCGTCGTGCAGCCCAACAAGGCCGTCGTCGGTGCCAACGCCTTCGCGCACGCCTCCGGCATCCACCAGGACGGCGTGCTGAAGGCGCGCGACACCTACGAGATCATGCGTGCAGAAGACGTGGGCTGGACGGCCAACAAGATCGTGCTGGGCAAGCTGTCGGGCCGCAACGCGTTCAAGCAACGCCTGCAGGAGCTCGGCATCGAGCTTGAGTCCGAGGGCGAGGTCAACGCGGCGTTTGCGAGGTTCAAGGATCTCGCCGATCGCAAGAGCGACATCTTCGACGAGGACATCCTCGCGCTCGTGATGGACGAGTCGGTGACGGCCGAGCAGGAGCACTACCGCCTGCTCGCGCTCTCGCAGCGTTCGGAAACCGGCGAGCGGCCGCACGCGAAGGTGGCATTTGCCGCCGGCACGCACGAACTGCACGCCGAGAGCGACGGCAACGGTCCGGTTGACGCGAGCCTCAAGGCCATCGAGTCGCAGGTGAAGAGTGGGGCCGAAATGCTGCTCTATTCGGTCAATGCCATCACGTCCGGAAGCACAGAATCCCAGGGCGAGGTCACTGTGCGGCTTCAACATGGCGGACGTGTGGTCAACGGCGTCGGGTCCGATCCGGACATCGTCGTCGCCTCGGCCAAGGCCTATCTTTCCGCGCTGAACAAACTGCACAGCAAGAACGAGCGCGTGGCCGCACAGGGGTAAATTTGTCACACACCTGACAACTCCTCGGTGTCACTTGAGGAAAAACGCGCAAGTTTTTGATCTTGCGAGGGTTTTTTCATTGGCCTACACTCCGGGCCACCGAGCGGAAAGGGTAGTTGTCGTGGTGCGTTTCACTCGTAGATCAGCGTCGTCGTGGTTGCGTTGCCTCGTTGCCACGGTGATCGCGGTCGCGCTGCCCATCGCTGCCAGCACTGCGGAAGCCGGCACCAAACCCGCGAAGAAGCGTGCTGCGGTGAGCGCCAAGGCCACCAAGGCCAAAGCCAAGAAGGCCGTCGTGGTGCGCCGTGGCGCCAAGCGCGCCCGTGCCGCCCGCGTGGTGGCGCCGCCCCGGCTGTCCTTCGGTCATCTCTATGGCCTGCAGGCCGCGGACGATCCGCTCGACCTCAAGTCCAGCGTGGCCCTGGTCATGGACCAGGACACCAATGAGGTGCTTTTCAGCAAGAACCCGCAGGCGGTCCTGCCGATCGCATCGATCACCAAGCTCATGACGGCGCTTGTCGTCACCGAAGCGCGTCTGCCGATGGACGAAGTGCTGACGATCAGCCAGGCCGACGTGGACACCGAAAAGGGCAGCAGCTCGCGCCTGCGCGTGGGCACGCAGCTCACCCGCGGCGAAATGCTGCACCTCGCGCTGATGTCGTCGGAGAACCGCGCCGCGCATGCGCTCGGCCGCCACTATCCAGGCGGGCTCGATGCCTTCGTGGCTGCCATGAACCGCAAGGCCGTCGAGCTCGGCATGCGCGCCACGCACTACGTGGAGCCGACCGGCCTATCGAGCCGCAACCAGTCGAGCGCGCGCGACCTCGCCACGCTCGTGCAGGCCGCTTATCGCCATGAGGTCATCCGCGAGCTCTCCGTGTCGCCCGAGCATCAGGTCGCGGTGGGGCGTCGCCAGCTGCAGTTCCGCAACACCAATGGCCTCGTGCGCGACCCCGAGTGGGACATCGGCCTGCAGAAGACGGGCTACATCTCCGAAGCCGGCCGCTGCCTCGTGATGCAGGCCAAGCTCGCCGGGCGCCAGGTCATCATGGTGTTCCTGGATTCGGCGGGCAAGTACTCGCGGATCGGCGACGCCGAGCGTGTGCGCAAGTGGTTCAGCGAGAAGTTCTCGATCGACGACGATGCGGTTCAGGTGCGCGCCACCCCGGGCACGCCCGCCGGTGTGTCGGGCAATGGCAGCGTCGTGCTGCCGGCCGCGGTGGTGCTGCCGGAGCGCGAAGTCGAAGAGAAGGTGCGCGAGCCTTCGGAGGCGCCCAAGCTCACCTCCTGAGCGCCCCGTCTGCAACGCAAAAGCCCGGCACTGCCGGGCTTTCGTCTTGATGCGTGTCGCCGCTCAGCTGCGATGACCCAGGGCAGACGAGATCTGTGCGGCGGTGGCTTTCAGGCGCTCGAGCCAGCCTTCCTCCAGGCGGTCGGCCGGGGCCGAGATGGACAGGCCGGCCACGAGCTTGCCCTGGTCATCGAGGATGCCCGCGGCCATGCAGCGCACCCCCAGCTCCAGCTCCTCGTCGTCGCGCGCGGTGCCGTACTGCAGCACCTTCGAGAGCTCGCGCTCCAGCGTGGCGACATCCGTGATGCTGTTGCGCGTGTGGCCTGCCAGCCCCGTGCGTGTGGCGTAGGCGCGCACGCGCTGCGGGTCGTCGTGGGCCAGGAAGAGCTTGCCGACGGACGTGAGGTGCAAGGGCGCGCGGCCGCCCACGGCGCGCACGACCTGCATGCCCGAGCGTTCGCTGTAGGTGCGCTCGATGTAGACGATCTCGTCGCCCTGGCGCACGGAGAGGTTCACCGGCTGGTGGGTCACCTTGTGCAACTCGCGCATCGGGCCGAGCGCAGCGTCGCGCACGTCGAGCCGTGCCTTCACCAGGTTCCCGAGCTCCAGCAGACGCATGCCCAGGCGGTAACTGCCGGCCTCGGGCCGGTCGACATAGCGGCCGACGGTGAGGTCGTTGAGGATGCGGTGCGCCGTGGAGGGATGCAGCCCGGTCTGCTCGCTGATCACCTTGAGCGAGACCGGATCCGGATGCGAGGCCAGCAGGTCCAGCAGCGCGAACATGCGTTCGAGCACCTGGATGGCCGGTTTCTGACCCTCTTTGCTTTTCATCCGGCGATTTTCGCCCGATTCGAGATGGTTTTGCATGGCGAAATCAAACGGCCATGCCGGCCGCAAGCCCGGCCTGGGTGGCGCCTTCCAGCGTGGCGGGGTAGGGGCCGGCGACGTAATCCCCCGCGGCCAGGAGGCCCGGCAGGATCCGCCCCGCAGGGCGCGTCAGCCCTGGGGTGCAGAGGAAGGTGGCGCGCTTCTCGGTCGTGGTGCGCAACGGCGCCACGTCACCACCGAGCGCGTCGCGCACCTGGTGCAAGGCGGCCTGCTCAATGACAGGGGCGCCACGCGCGACCCACGGGGCGGCGCCGCTGATCACGAGCGCCACCACGCCGTCAGGCCCGCCGAGCTGGCCGAGGTCGAAGGCGAACTGCGCGGGCCGTGCGTCGTCGCTGCGCAGCGCCATCATGGCGTGCGGCAGCGCGAGGCCCTGGCGCCGTGCGTAGACGGTGACGATGGGCTCGTAGCGCAAGGTGGCCGCCTGCGCCGACCAGCCGGGGGCCACCGCTGCGGTCAGCCGGGAGGCTTCGTGTGCCGTGCAAGCCAGCACGACCGCGTCGTAGGCCTCGCCATCGAGGCCCCAGCGGCTGCCGTCCGGTTCCAGCGCTTCGACACGCGTGGACAGCCGCAGCGTCGCCCCCGAGGCCTTGAGCCAACGGGCGGCCGGCGTGGGCCACAGGTCGCTCAGGCGGCGACGCGGCAGGAGCAGGTCGGCCGAGCCGGGGCCGGAGAACAGGGCGTCTTTCAGGATGCGGAGGAAGACGCTCGCGCTGGCCGACGTGGCCGGCGTGTTGAGCGCGGCCACGCACAAGGGCTCGAGCAGCTCGTCGCGCACACGAGCCGGCAGCCGCGCCGTGAGCTGCGCGACGGTGAGCGCCTCGTCGCACCGGAAGCGCCGCAGCGCCCAGCCGGTCGACGCCGCCAGCAGCGCGCGCTTCTCGCGCCAGCGCCAGCCGGGATAGCGCATCACGGCGGCGGCGAAGGCCGCAATGGGCGCGCCGGCGCGCAGCTGCAGGCCGGCGCCATCGGGATAGACCACCTGCAGCGGCCTGCGCAGGAGCGCATCGTCCAAGTCGACGCCGACGAAGCGCATCAGCGCCAGCGTCTGCGCATAGGCGCCGATGAGGATGTGCTGGCCGTTGTCGAGCAGGGCGTCGCCGAAATCCACCGTGCGCGCCCGGCCACCGAGCTGTGGCGCCATCTCGTAGAGCGTGACGTGGTGGCCGCGGCGCGTTGCCTCGACGGCGGCTGCGAGGCCCGCCCAGCCGCCACCGACGACGGCCACCTGCCGCCCACCTGCCATCAGCGGCCTCGCCAGTTGGTGCGCGCCGCGATCCAGAGCTTGCGCAGCGGCGTGAGCGAGATGCGCTGGTGCAGCACCTGGAAGCCGCCGGCCTCGATCTCGCGCAGCAGCGTGCGGTAGATGTTGGCCATCATCAGCCCCGGCTTCTGGCTCTTGCGGTCGGCTTCGGGCAGCAAGGCGACGGCCTCGTCGTAGGCCTGGTGCGCGCGTTGCGCCTGGAACGCCATTAGCGCAGTGAAACGCTCGCTGTAGCCGCGGTTGAGGACCTCGTGCGCCTTCACGTCGAAGCGCTGCAGCTCCGACACCGGCAGGTAGATGCGACCGCGCCGCGCGTCGTCGCCCACGTCGCGGATGATGTTGGTGAGCTGCATCGCGAGCCCGAGCTTGTGCGCGTACTGCACGGTGGCGGGATCGGTGCGGCCGAAGATGCCGGAGGCCACCTCGCCGACGACGCCGGCCACCAGGTGGCAGTAGCGCGCGAGGCCCGCAAAGTCGAGGTAGCGCGTCTGCTCCAGGTCCATCTGGCAGCCCTCGATCACGGCCATCAGGTGCTCGGCACGGATGTCGTAGTCGGCCACATGCGGCAGCAGCGCCGTCATCGCGGGGTGGCTGGGCTGGCCGGAGAAGGTCGCGGCGACTTCCTTGCGCCACCAGGCGAGCTTGGTGGCGGCCACGCCCGGGTCCTGCACCTCGTCGACCACGTCGTCCACCTCGCGGCAGAAGGCATAGAAGGCCGTGATCGCGGCGCGTCGCGGCGGCGGAAGGAAAAGGAACGCGTAGTAGAAGCTCGACCCGCTGGCGGCCGCCTTCTCCTGCACATACTGCTCGGGTGTCATGCGCGGGTCTCCGGGGGCGATGCCGCATCGGCGGCTGTCATGCACAGCGCGCGCCAGAGGATCACGGGCGCGTCGAACCAGCGCAGGGTGGGGCGGTGGTGCAGGGTGTCGTGGCCGAGGCGCTCGATCTTGTCCAGGATGCGCAGACCGCCCTGGACGACGAGGCGCAACTCCCACCCGGCGCGGCCCGGCACGGCGTGGACCAGCGGTGCGCCTTCGCGCATCAGCGCGCGGGCCCAGGCCACCAGTTCGGCGACGAGCGAGCGCATCGGCGGCGAGTCCTCGCGCGCCAGCAGGGATGCGAGCGTGACGCCATGGCGCGCGGCATCGTCCAGCGGGATGTAGGCCCGGCCGCGGGCGGTGTCCACGCCGAGGTCCTGCCAGAAGTTGATGAGCTGCAGGGCGCTGCAGATCGCGTCGGACTGGCGCAGCGAGTGGGCGTCGCCGATGCCGTAGAGGTGCAGCAGCAGCCGGCCGACGGGGTTGGCGGAGCGGCGGCAGTAGTCGAGCAGCTGGGCGCGGTCGGTGTACGAGTGCTGATGCACGTCCTGCTCGAACGCGGAGATCAGGTCTTCGAGCAGGCCGAGCGGCAGCTGGTGCTGCGCCAGGGCGCGGGCCAGCGGTTCGAAGACCGCCGCCCAGCGCGGCGCAGGGGCAGCACCGCGGGCCACCGCCCGCAGCTCCTCGCGGTAGGCCTGCAGGGCCGCCAGCCGCTCGGCGGGTGGCGCATCGCCTTCATCGGCGATGTCGTCGGCGGTGCGTGCGTACCAGTAGATCGCGGCCACGGCCGGGCGCAGCGATGGCGGGCACAGCACCGAGGCGACCGGAAAGTTTTCGTAGTGGTCGATGCTCATGTGAGGCGCGCATTGTCGCCGTGACCGGCGCCACGCTCGCACGCGCCGAGACCGGGTCTAGCGGATCCCGTTGACAGCGGTCGACGGCGCTGAATACATTACTGACCGGTCAGTCAGTTACCCGATTCACAGCCATCACCCTCCGCCGAGATTTTCCATGCGTCTTTCCGTGCTCGCCCCACTGGCAGCCGCGGCTGTCCTTGCCGCCTGCACGAATGCCGAACCGCCGCCTGCGCCCGTGCGCGCCGTGCGCACCGTGACCGTGGCGCCGGCAAGCGCCGGCGGGCAGCACGAGTACGCCGCGGAGGTGCGGGCACGCACGGAATCACGCCTGGGGTTTCGCGTCGGCGGCAAGATCGTGCGCCGACACGTGAACCTCGGCGACACGGTCAAGGCCGGCCAGGTGCTCGCGCAACTCGATCCGCAGGACCTGAAGCTCGGCCAGGCCGCCGCGCAAGCCGCATGGGTGGCCGCCCAGGCCCAGCTCGACCAGACCGCGGCCGACTTCAAGCGCTTCAAGGAACTGCGCGACCAGGGCTTCATCAGCTCGGCCGAGCTGGAACGACGCGAGACGGCGCTCAAGGCCGCCCAGGCCCAGCTCGATCAGGCGCGTGCACAGGCCGGCGTGCAGGGCAACCAGGCCGGCTACACCACCCTCGTGGCCGATGCCGATGGCGTGATCACCGGCGTCGAGGCCGAGCCCGGCATGGTGGTGGCAGCCGGCACGCCGGTGGTGCGTCTTGCCCAAGATGGCCCGCGCGATGTCGTGTTCAACGTGCCCGAAGACCGGGTCGCGCTCGTGAAGGCGCAGGGCGGCCAGGCGGTGACGCTCAAGGCACGTCTCTGGGGCAGCGATGAACTGCTTTCGGCGCAGGTGCGCGAGGTGGCGGCGGCGGCCGATCCCGTGACGCGCACCTTCGCGGTCAAGGCCGGGCTTGCGTCGACGTCGTCGAACGCCGTGCGCCTCGGCCAGACGGCCACCGTGCTGGCCGAGCTGCCGCGACAGGAGGGCGTGACCCGCCTGCCGCTCTCGGCATTGCGCGAGTCGCAGGGAAAGACCAGCGTGTGGATCGTGGACAAAGCCTCCATGACGGTCGCCGCGCGCCCGGTGCAGCTGGCCGGCGCGCACGGCAACGAGGCGGTGATCACGCAAGGTCTTGCAGCCGGTGAGATCGTCGTGACGGCCGGCGTGCACGTGCTGAACGAAGGCCAGCAGGTGAAGTTCTACGTCGACCCCGACGCCCCCGCCGGCAAGACCCGCGACGGCACGCCGGTGGCGGTGAAGTGAGCGAGGCCCACGTGAGCAGCACCTCGACGCAAGCAGCCGGGCCCGCGCGGTTCAACATCTCGCGCTGGGCGCTGGAGCACCCGGCGCTCACCCGCTACCTGCTCGTCGTGCTGATGGTGCTGGGCCTGGCTGCCTACTTCCAGCTCGGCCAGGACGAAGACCCGCCGTTCACCTTCCGCGCGATGGTGGTGCGGGCGTACTGGCCGGGCGCCACCGCCGAGCAGATCGCCGAGCAGGTGACCGACAAGCTCGAGAAGACGCTGCAGGAGGTGCCCTACGCCGACAAGATCCGCAGCTACTCCAAGCCGGGCGAGACGCTCATCATCTTCCAGCTCAAGGACTCGACGCCGCCCGAGGGCGTGCAGCAGATCTGGTACACGGTGCGCAAGAAGGTGGGCGACATGCGCGGCACGCTGCCGGGCGGCGTGGTCGGGCCCTTCTTCAACGACGAGTTTGGTGACGTGTACGGCTCGATCTACGCGCTCTCCAGCGACGGCTTCAGCTACGAGGAACTCAAGTCGCATGCCGACCGCGTGCGCCAGCGCCTGCTGAAGGTGCAGCACGTCAACAAGGTCGAGGTCTTCGGCGCGCAGGACGAGAAGATCTTCATCGAGGTCTCGCAGCAGCGCCTGGCGCAGCTCGGCATCGACCTCAACGGCGTGCTCGCGCAGATCGGGCAGCAGAACGCGGTCGAGTCGGCCGGCGTCATCCACGCGGCGACTGACGACGTGCAGGTGCGCGTGGGCGGCCAGTTCAACTCGGTCGAGGAGTTGCAGAACTTCGCCATCCGCGCCAACGGCGCGAGCCTCAAGCTCGGCGACATCGCCACCGTGCGCCGCGGCTACGTCGATCCGCCGCAGGTGAAGGTGCGTCACCAGGGGCAAGAGGTGATCGCGCTCGGCATCTCCATGGCCAAGGGCGGTGACATCATCGCCATGGGCAAGTCGCTGCGTGCCGCCGCGCAGGAGATCCGCGACGAGCTGCCGGCCGGCATCTCGATGCATCAGTTCCAGGATCAGTCGACGGTGGTCGCGCGCTCGGTCAACGAATTCGTGAAGGTGCTGATCGAGGCGGTGGTGATCGTGCTGGCGGTGAGCTTCGTGAGCCTGGGGCTGCACTTCAAGCCGCTGCGCCTCGACTGGCGCCCGGGCCTGGTGGTGGGCATCACCATCCCGCTCGTGCTCTCGATCACCTTCGTCACCATGTACTACTGGGGCGTGGGGCTGCACAAGATCTCGCTCGGCTCGCTCATCATCGCGCTCGGCCTGCTGGTGGACGACGCGATCATTGCCGTCGAGATGATGGTGCGCAAGCTCGAGGAGGGCTACGACAAGGTGCGCGCCGCGACCTTCGCCTACGAGGCCACGGCGATGCCGATGCTCACCGGCACGCTGATCACGGCGGTGGGCTTCCTGCCGATCGGCCTGGCGAAGTCCTCGGTCGGCGAATACACCTTCGCCATCTTCGCCGTCACCGCGGCGGCGCTGCTGATCTCGTGGCTCGTCTCGGTGTACTTCGTGCCGTACCTGGGCATCCTGGTGCTCAAGTCCAAGCCCCACGGCCCGGGCCAGCCGCACGAGCTCTTCGACACGCCGTTCTACAACCGCTTCCGCGCCGCCGTCGGCTGGTGCGTGGAGCACCGCTGGACCGTCATCGGGCTCACGCTCGCGTCGCTGGTCGTCGGCATCGCCGGCATGACGCGGGTGCAGAACCAGTTCTTCCCCGACTCGGCGCGTCCGGAGATCCTCGTCGACCTGTGGTACCCGGAGGGCAGCTCGTACGTCGCCAACGAGGCGGTGACGAAGCGCGTGGAGCAGCGGCTGATGTCGCTCGACGGCGTGGCGCGCGTCACCACCTGGGTGGGCAGCGGGCTGCCGCGCTTCGCGCTGCCGCTCGACCAGATCTTTCCGCAGAGCAACGTGAGCCAGATGGTGCTGGTGCCCGCGGACATGGCCGCGCGCGAGCGCCTGCGGCGCGAGCTGCCGGCCCTGCTCGCCAGCGAGTTCCCGGAGCTGCGCGGGCGCGCCAAGCTGCTGCCCAACGGGCCGCCGGTGGCCTACCCGGTGCAGTTCCGCGTGGTCGGGCCGGATCCGGCGCAGGTGCGCCTGTACGCCGACCAGGTCAAGGCCGTGATGCTGGCGAACCCCAACATGCGCGGCGTGAACGACAACTGGAACGAATCGGTGAAGGCGGTGCGCCTGGCGATCGACCAGGACAAGGCGCGCGCGCTGGGCGTGTCCAGCCAGTCGATCGCGCAGGCGTCGCGCACCGTCAACAGCGGCACCACCTTCGGCCAGTTCCGCGACGGCGACAAGCTCATCGACATCGTGCTGCGCCAGCCGCTGGAAGACCGCGACGAGCTGAGCGACTTCGCGAACGCGTACATGCCCACGGCGTCGGGGCGCAGCATCCCGCTGAGCCAGATCGCCCAGGCGAGCTTCGTGTGGGAGCCGGGCGTGCTGTGGCGCGAGAACCGCGACTACGCGGCGACCGTGCAGGGCGACGTCGTCGATGGGCTGCAAGGCGCGACGGTGGCGGCGCAGCTCGACCCGCTCTTCGATCCCATCCGCGCGAAGATGCCCGCCGGCTACCGGGTCGAGGTGGCGGGCACGGTGGAGGAGAGCAGCAAGGGGCAGGATTCCATCGCCGTGGGCGCGCCGCTCATGCTTTTCATCATGTTCACGCTGCTCATGCTGCAGCTGCAAAGCTTCAGCCGCGCCATGCTGGTGTTCCTCACCGGGCCGATGGGCATCGCGGGCGTGGCCGCGGCTTTGCTGGTGCTCGACCGGCCTTTCGGCTTCGTGGCGCTGCTCGGCGTGATCGCCCTCATGGGGATGATCATGCGCAACTCGGTGATCCTCATCGACCAGATCGAGCAGGACCGCGCGCGCGGCGTGCCCCCATGGAATGCGGTGGTCGAGGCCTCGGTGCGGCGCTTCCGCCCCATCATCCTGACGGCTGCCGCGGCCGTGCTCGCGATGATCCCGCTGTCGCGCAGCGTGTTCTGGGGGCCGATGGCGGTGGCCATCATGGGCGGCCTCATCATCGCCACGGCGCTCACGCTGCTGGCATTGCCGGCGATGTACGCGGCTTGGTTCCGCGTGAAGCCGACCGGGCATGGGCCAGCTGCCGCAAGCGGCTAAAATCCGCGGCTCCCCGAATTCCGGCCGGATTGAGCTTAGTGGTCGCCCTGGCGGCCACTAAGCACTTTCAGGCACCCGCGCGGGTGGCGAAATTGGTAGACGCACCAGGTTTAGGTCCTGACGCCAGCAATGGTGTGCGGGTTCGAGTCCCGCCCCGCGCACCAGCCTTATCCAAACCAGAGAGTCCGTACACATCATGGCTGTCACTGTTGAAACCCTCGAGAAGCTCGAACGCCGCATCACCCTGACGCTGCCGGCCGACACCATCAACAACGAGGTGCAGTCGCGCCTGAAGCGCCTGGCGCGCACCGTCAAGGCTGATGGCTTCCGCCCCGGCAAGGTGCCGATGAGCGTGGTGGCGCAGCGCTACGGCTACTCGGTGCAGTACGAGGTCGTGAACGACAAGGTCGGCCAGGCCTTCGAGCAGGCCACGAACGAAGCCAATCTGCGCGTGGCCGGCCAGCCGCGCATCACCGAGAAGGAAAACCCGCCCGAAGGCCAGATCGCCTTCGACGCGACCTTCGAGGTCTATCCCGACGTCAAGCTCGGTGACCTGTCGGCCGTCGAAGTCGAGCGCGTGAGCGCCGAGGTGAACGACGCGGCGATTGACAAGACGCTCGACATCCTGCGCCGCCAGCGCCGCACCTTCTCGCAGCGCGCCCAGGGCGAAGCTGCCGGTGAAGGTGACCGCGTCACCATCGACTTCGAAGGCAAGATCGACGGCGTGCCCTTCGAGGGCGGCAAGGCCGAAGGCTTCCAGTTCGTGATCGGCGAAGGCCAGATGCTGGAGCAGTTCGAGAAGGCCGTGCGCGGCATGAAAACCGGCGAATCCAAGACCTTCCCGCTGCAGTTCCCCGAGGATTACCAGGGCAAGGACGTGGCCGGCAAGGAAGCCGACTTCATGGTCACGCTGAGCAAGATCGAGGCGCAGCATCTGCCCGAGGTGGACGAGGCGCTGGCCAAGAGCCTGGGCATCCAGGATGGCACGGTCGAAGCACTGCGCGCCGACATCAAGAAGAACCTTGAGCGCGAGGTGAAGTTCCGTGTGCTGGCCCGCAACAAGGCGGCCGCCATGGAGGCCGTCGCCCAGAGCGCCGAGCTCGATTTGCCGGTCGCGCTAGTCAACGGCGAAGTGGCCCGCATGATCGAGTCGGCCCGCGCCGACCTCAAGAAGCGTGGCGTGAAGGATGCCGAGAAGGCTCCGATTCCCGAAGAGATCTTCCGTCCGCAGGCCGAGCGCCGTGTGCGTCTGGGCCTCGTGGTCGCCGAACTGGTCCGCGCGCACAACCTGCAGGCCAAGCCCGAGCAGCTGCAAGCCCACATCGAGGAAATGGCCCAGAGCTACGAGAAGCCGGCCGAAGTGGTGCGCTGGTACCTGAGCAACCGCGAGCGCATGGCCGAGGTCGAGGGCGTGGTGATCGAGAACAACGTCACGGCCTTCGTGATGGAAAAAGCCAAGGTGACGGACAAGACCGTGCCGTTCGACGAGCTGATGGCGGGCTGATCGCCTTTCTCGCACGCCATGAGGGCGCCGGCCGCAGGGCAGGCGCCCTTGGTTTTTTGCACGTCGCGGTTTTCCGACGCGCCGCCCTTGACGCGACATAATCCGGCCCAACCTGTACGGATCACTTCTGAAGGACACGACTAGGCATGAGCGCGCTGGACACTCTGGGATTGGGCATGGTGCCCATGGTCATCGAACAGTCGGGCCGCGGCGAACGCGCGTACGACATCTACAGCCGCTTGCTGCGCGAGCGCATCGTCTTCCTCGTCGGCCCCGTGAACGACCAGACCGCGAGCCTGGTGGTGGCGCAGTTGCTCTTCCTCGAGAGCGAAAACCCCGACAAGGACATCCACTTCTACATCAACTCGCCGGGCGGCTCGGTGACGGCGGGCATGTCGATCTTCGACACCATGGAGTTCATCAAGCCCGATGTCTCGACGATGTGTGTCGGAATGGCCGCGAGCATGGGTTCCTTTCTGCTGATGGCGGGAACCAAGGGCAAGCGTTTTGCTCTTCCCAATGCACGCGTGATGATCCACCAGCCCTCCGGCGGTGCGCAGGGCCAGGCGACCGACATCGAGATCCACGCCCGCGAGATCCTCAAGACCCGCGAGCAGCTCAACCGGATCTATGCCGAGCGCACCGGCCAGCCCATCGAGAAGATCCGCGCCGACATGGAACGCGACTTCTTCATGGATCCGGAGGAAGCCAAGGCATACGGCCTGATCGACCAGGTGCTCAACAAGCGCGCAGGCCCGCCCACCAGCTGACGCCTAGGGACGGGCATCAAGGCCCGTAACTGCGATTGAAACGGGGCCTTTTTCGCAATGAAGGCCCCGTTTTCTTTTGCTCTATCATTCCACCAGCCTCTTCCACGCCCTCGTGCAACCCACTTAAATGGCCGAAAAAAAAGGCTCCTCCAGCGAGAAAGTTCTGTACTGCTCCTTCTGCGGCAAGAGCCAGCATGAGGTGAAGAAGCTGATTGCCGGTCCGTCGGTGTTCATCTGCGACGAGTGCATCGAACTCTGCAACGACATCATCCGTGACGAGGTCCCGGCCGACACGCCCGAAGCGCGTGCCGCGAAGTCCGATCTGCCCGTCCCGGCCGACATCAAGGCCAGCCTCGATCAGTACGTCATCGGCCAGGACGCTGCCAAGCGCACGCTGTCGGTGGCGGTCTACAACCACTACAAGCGCCTGAAGCACATGGCGACCGTGAAGGACGATGTCGAGCTCGCCAAGAGCAACATCCTCCTGATCGGCCCGACCGGCTCCGGCAAGACGCTGCTTGCGCAAACGCTCGCGCGCCTGCTCAACGTGCCCTTCGTGATCGCCGACGCCACCACGCTGACCGAAGCCGGCTACGTGGGCGAGGACGTCGAGAACATCATCCAGAAGCTGCTGCAGAACTGCAATTACGACGTCGAACGTGCGCAGCGCGGCATCGTCTACATCGACGAGATCGACAAGATCTCGCGCAAGGCCG
>JBIQJS010000035.1:0-11406 GCA_044507405.1 Rubrivivax sp.
TTTTGTCAGCGGATGCGCTGCAGGGCCGCTTCGAGGTGGCCCACGGTGCGGTCGACGTTGCCCAGCTTGTCGAGCCCGAAGAGGCCGATGCGCCAGGTCTTGAAGTCGGCGCCCTCGTCGCACTGCAGCGGCACGCCGGCGGCGGTCTGCAGGCCGGCGCCGAGGAATTTCTTCGACGACTGGATCTCTGGATCGGTGGTGTAGCTCACCACCACGCCCGGGGCCTCGAAGCCGGGCGCGGCCACGCTCTTGAAGCCGTTCTTCGCGAGCAGCGCACGCACCTTGACGCCGAGCTCGATCTGCGCCGCGCGTGCCTTCTCGAAGCCGAAGGCCTTGGTCTCGAGCATCACGTCGCGCACCCGCGTGAGCGCGTCGGTGGGCATGGTGGTGTGGTAGCCGTAGGCGCCGCTCTCGTAGCTCTCCATGATGGAGAGCCACTTCCTGAGGTCGCAGGCGAAGCTGGTGCTCGTGGTCTGGTCGATGCGCTCGCGGGCCCGCTCGCCGAGCATCACGAAGGCGCAGCCGGGCGAGCCGCTCCAGCCCTTCTGCGGCGCGCTGATGAGCACGTCCACGTCGTTGGCGACCATGTCGACCCACACCGCGCCCGAGGCGATGCAGTCGAGCACGAAGAGCCCGCCCGCCGCCCGCACCGCGCGGCCCACGGCACGCAGGTAGTCGTCGGGCAGCAGCATGCCGCTGGCGGTTTCCACATGCGCGGCGAAGACGACCGCCGGCTTCTCGCGCTCGATCGCACCCACCACCTCGTCGATGGAGGCGGGCGCAAAGGGCGCGTCGGGCTCGGCGCCGGTGCGCCTGGCCTTGAGCACGGTGGCCGACGACGGGATCCCGCCCATCTCGAAGATCTGCGTCCAGCGGAAGCTGAACCAGCCGTTGCGGATCACGAGCACCTTCTGGCCGGTGGCGAACTGGCGCGCGACGGCTTCCATGCCGAAGGTGCCGCTGCCGGGCACGACGACCGCGCTCCTGGCCTTGTACGCCTCCTTGAGCGTGGCGGAGATGTCGCGCATCACGCCCTGGAACTTGCGGGACATGTGGTTGAGCGCGCGGTCGGTGTAGACGACCGAAAACTCGAGCAGACCTTCGGGATCGACGTGGGGCAGCAGTCCGGGCATGGCGTTCTCGTGGATGAAGTCAGTGCAGTACGCAACGGAAACGCGGGCCAGCTTAGCACCGCCCACCCTGCGTGCGTGTGAGGCAGCGCCGAGCAGCGACAATGTGCGGTTTTCGCGCATTGCGCGGGCCCGCCGGTTCTTCATGCAGCCCAGCACCGATCTCAGTCCTCCGCTCACCTTGCGCCTGCGCCTTGCGCAATGGCTGTCCGACCTCAAGCCCGCGCGCATGCGGGTCAACGCCCGGGAGCGCTGGCGGGTCGCGGTCGGCGCGGGCATCGGCCTCCTTTTCACCGCCCTCGTGTGCCTTGCGATGACGCAGGGCACGCCGGGCATCGCCGGCATGCCGTGGTTGATCGCGCCGCTGGGCGCAAGCGCCGTGCTGGTCTTCGGCCTGCCGGCGAGCCCGCTGGCGCAGCCCTGGTCGGTGGTGGGGGGCAACACGGTCTCGGCGCTGTGCGGCATCGCCTGCATGCAGGTCTTCGGCGCGTCGCCCGCGACCGCGGCCCTGGCGGTGGCCGTGGCGATCGGCGCCATGTTCGCCCTGCGCTGCCTGCATCCGCCGGGCGGCGCGAGCGCGCTGCTGGTGGTGCTCTCGGCCGTGCACGATCCGGTCTATGCGCTCGCGCCGGTCTTCACGCATTCGCTTGCGCTCGTGATGGCCGGTGTCGTCTACAACAACCTGACCGGCAAGCGCTACCCGCACCGCCAGACGCTGGCCGCCCCCGCACCCAGCGCCGCCAAGCCAGCCTTCACCGAGGACGACCTCGACGCGGTGCTCAAGCGCTACAACCAGGTCCTGGACGTGAGCCACGACGAGCTGCAGGCGCTGCTCGCGCAGACCGAGCTCGAGGCCTATCGCCGCCGGCTGGGCGCGCTGCGCTGCCGCGACGTGATGTCAACGAAGGTCGTCACGGTCGAATTCGGCGAGCCGCTGCAGACCGCCTGGCGGCTGCTGCGCGAGCATCGCATCAAGGCGCTGCCGGTGGTCGACAAGGCCCGGCGCGTGGTGGGCGTGGTGACGCTCGCCGACTTCATGCGCCATGCCGATCTCGACTTCCACCACGGCTGGGTGGAGCGGCTGCGGCACTTCCTCACGCCCTCGCCCACGCCGTACGCCACCAAGCCCGAGACCGTGGGCCAGATCATGGTGCGCCAGGTGCGCGTGGCGAGCGCCGAGCGGCCGCTCGCCGAACTCGTGCCGCTCTTCGCCGACACCGGCCACCACCACATCCCCATCATCGACGACGACAAGCGCCTGGTGGGCATCATCACCCAGTCGGACGTGGTGGCCGCGCTCTGCCGCGCGGCCTGATCGCCACGGCTCCGGAGCGGCTCAGCGGTTGCCCATCCGGCCCTGACAGACCCTGACGTGCGTGCGTCCATTTGCCGCCGCGCCGGCGGCAGCCCATCATCGCCGCTCCGATCGGACAAGGAGCCCAGATGGAAACCATGGAACTGCACCGCGGCCGACTCCTCGACCACCTGCAACTCGTCGTGCGTGACCTGCCCGCGAGCCAGCGCTTCTACACGGCGGTGCTGGGCGCGCTCGGCATCCCGCTGGGCGGCACGGGCGACGGCTATTTCTGGGCCGACGAGCTCTTCGTCTCGACCGCGCAGAGCGAAGCCGCCCAGGGCGAGCTGACCGGGCGCCATCACTTCGCCTTCCAGGCCACCGACCGCGCCGCCGTCGACGCCTTCCACCGCGCCGCGCTGGAGAACGGTGGCCGCGACAACGGCCCGCCGGGCGAGCGGGCGTACCACCCGGGCTACTACGCCGCCTTCGTGCTCGACCCCGACGGCAACAACGTCGAAGCGGTCTTCCACGGGCCGGCCAGCCGCACGGCCGCGTCGGTCAAGATCACCTTCTGAGTCGCGCCCGCGGCACGCGCCTTGCCGGCCATGGAGGACATCCACGAGGAGCCCACATGTCCGAACTCGACGACGCCACCCTGCGTGACCTGCGCGCCCGACTCGATGCCCGCGAGGCAGAGCTCGGTCGCGAGATCCAGGCGCTGAACGCCGAACTGGAAGACGAACCGAGCAAGAGCCCGCGCAACCAGGCCGAGGACGACGGCGAGAAGGGGGAGCAGCAGTTCCGCGAAGGCATACGCCATGCCGAGCGAGAGCGCGACCGGCTGGAGCTGCGCGAGATCGTCGCTGCGCGCGAGCGCCTGGATGCCGGCCAGTACGGCGTGTGCATCGATTGCGGCACCGACATTCCGCTCGCGCGGCTGCAGGTGCAGCCCTGGGCGGCACGCTGCATCGCCTGCCAGGAGAAGGTCGAGCAGCGTGCGCGCCAGCCGGGCTGATCAGGGCGCGTCCGCCGCCTCGGGGTGCCGCTCCTTCCAGGCCCGCAGCGCCTGGCGGTAGCGGTCCATCGCGATGTCGTGCAGGTCGTAGATGCACGGGTCGCAGCCATTGCCGCAGCACTGCTCGAAGTCGGGCGGCTGCGGCGGCTCGGGCTTCGGATCGGGGTCGTGCTCATCGGGCGAGGTCATGCGCGGGATTGTCCCAAAGCACGCGGCGCTAACCTCGCGGCATGGACGCCCTCATCGCCGCCGCGGCACGCGCGCTTGCCGCGGGCGACGCCCTCACCGCGCTGCAGCGGATCGGCCTGCGCGACGACCCTTCCGCGCTCGCGTTGCGCGGCATCGCGATGGCCCGGCTCGGCGAGCTGCCGCGGTCACGCGAGCTGCTGCGCCGCGCGGCGCGCACCTTCGGTCGACGCGAGGCGCTGGCACGCGCCCGCTGCGTGGTGGCCGAGGCCGAGGTGGCGCTCGCCCTGCGCGAGCTGGCCGCGGATCCCCGCCCGCTGCGGGCCGCGATCGCGGTGCTCGATGCGCATGCCGACCGCGCCAACGCACTGCATGCGCGGCTGATCGAGGCGCGTCGCCACCTGCTGCTCGGGCGCCTGCAAGCCGCCCTCGACGCCCTGCAACAGCTCGACGGGTGCGCACTCCCCCCGCCCCTGCACGCCGTGGCGGAGTTGCTCTCGGCCGAGATCGCGCTGCGCGCGCTGCACACGCGCGACGCCGTGGCCGCACTCGCGCGCGCTCGCCGCGCCGCCGAGCGCGCCGGCATCGCCGCGCTCGCGGCCGAGGTGGACGAGGCGCACGCCTGGCTCGAACGACCCGCTGCGCGCCAGGTGCGGCCCGACGGCGAGCGGCCGCTGCGCCTGGCCGAGGTGGAAGCGCTCCACGACACCGGTGCGCTGGTGCTCGACGCCTGCCGCCACGGACTGCGCCGCGGCGACACCTGGCTGCCGCTTGCGCGCCGGCCGGTGCTCTACGCGCTGGCGCGCGCGCTCGCGCAAGCCTGGCCGCACGACGTGCCGCGCGAGGTGCTCCTGGCTCGCGTCTTCCGCCTGCGCGAGCCCGACGACACGCACCGCGCGCGGCTGCGTGTGGAGATGGGGCGACTGCGCACGCTGGCGGCGCCGCTCGCGCGCATCACGGCCACGCCGAGCGGGTATGCGCTGGTGCCGCACGACGACGCGCCACTGGCCGTGCTCGCCCCTCCGATCGAGGGCGAGCAGGCCTCGCTGCTGGCGCTGCTCGCCGACGGCGCGGCGTGGTCCACCTCGGCGCTGGCCCTGGCGCTCGACACCAGCCAGCGCAGCGTGCAGCGCGCGCTCGCGGAGCTCGAAGCGGCCGGCCGCGTGCGCGCCATCGGCCGCGCCCGCGCGCAGCGCTGGCTGGCCGCGCCCATCGCCGGATTCACGACGATCTTGTTACTCCCCTCCGCGCTGCCGCTGCTCTAGATTTCTCCCATCGCAACCGCCACCGAGGAGACACCGATGAGCAACGCCCACCCCCAGCCCGCCGAGATCGTGCGCGAGTACGGCCCCTACGAGGGCGCGAACACCGTGCACGGCGTCACCTGGGACGGCCAGCACGTGTGGGCGGCGGTCGGCCCGCAGCTCATCGCCATCGAGCCCGCGAGCGGGGCGATCCATCGCCGGCTCGATGCGCCGGGCGACGCCGGCACCGCCTTCGACGGCCGGCACCTCTACCAGATCGTCGAAGCGCGCATCGACAAGATCGACCCCGCCACGGGTCGCGTGCTCGCCTCCATCCCGGCGCCGGGCCACGGCACCGACTCGGGCATGGCCTGGTCCGACGGCAGCCTCTGGGTCGGCCAGTACCGCGAGCGCAAGATCCACCAGATCGACCCCGACACCGGGCGCGTGCTGCGCACCATCGAGTCCAACCGCTACGTGACCGGCGTGACCTGGGTCGACGGCGAGCTCTGGCACGGCACCTGGGAAGGCGACGAGAGCGAGCTGCGCCGCATCGATCCGCAAAGCGGCGCGGTGCAGCAGCGCCTGCAGATGCCGCCGGGCACCGGCGTGAGCGGCCTCGAATCCGACGGCGACGGCGTCTTCTATTGCGGCGGGGGTGGCAGCGGCAAGCTGCGCGCCGTGAAGCGCCCGGCCCGGGCCGGCTGAGAGGTCCTAGTTCTTGAGCCGGAAGCCCGTGCGCACCATCCAGGCGACGACGCCCATGCACACCACGAGCAGGAAGCACACCGCGGCAAGGCTCCAGCCCATGCCCACGTCGGCCGTGTCCACGAAGCTCCAGCGGAAGCCGTCGATCAGGTAGACGACGGGGTTGAAGAGCGTGACCGTGCGCCACAGCGGCGGCAGCATGTCGATCGAATAGAAGGCGCCACCGAGGAAGGTGAGCGGCGTGATCACGAGCATGGGGATCAGCTGCAGCTGCTCGAAGCCCTTGGCCCAGATGCCGATGATGAAGCCGAAGAGGCTGAAGGTCACCGACGTGAGCACGAGGAAGGCGAGCATCCACCCCGGGTGCGCGATCCTGAGCGGCACGAAGAAGGCCGCGGTCGCAAGCGTCACGAGGCCGAGGATGATGGACTTGGTGGCCGCCGCGCCGACGTAGGCGAGCACCATCTCGAAGGCCGAGACCGGCGCCGAGAGGATCTCGTAGATCGTCCCGGTGAAGCGCGGGAAGTAGATGCCGAAGGAGCCGTTGGACAGGCTCTGCGTGAAGACCGACAGCATGATGAGCCCCGGCACGATGAAGGCGCCGTACTCCACGCCGCCCACCTTCTGCATGTGCTGGCCGATCGCCGAGCCGAAGACCACGAAGTAGAGCGAGGTGGTGATGACCGGCGTCACCAGGCTCTGCCCCACGGTGCGGAAGAACCGCGCCATCTCGAAGCGGTACAGCGCCCACACGCCGTGGCGGTTGAACAGGCCCACGCGCGTCATGCGGTCGCTCCCTCTTGCTGCTGCTCGTGCACCAGGCTCACGAAGATGTCCTCGAGCGAGCTCTGCTGGGTGTGCACGTCCTTGAAGGCGATGCCGAGCTCGGCGAGCCGCTTGAGGATGGGCGCGACGCCGGCGCCCGCCTCGGCCGCGTCGAACTCGCGCTGCAGCGTGCTGCCGCCCGGCCTGAGCACGAGCTGCAGCGCCGCGAGCTCGGCCGGCAGCTCGGCCAGCGGCTGCTCGAGTTCGATGGTGAGCTGCTTCTTGCCGAGCTTCTTCATGAGCGTGGCCTTCTCTTCCACGAGGATGAGCTCGCCCTTGCGGATCACACCCACGCGGTCGGCCATCTCCTCGGCCTCCTCGATGTAGTGCGTGGTGAGGATGATGGTCACGCCACCTTCGCGCAGGCGGCGCACCATCTCCCACATGTCGCGGCGCAGCTCCACGTCCACGCCGGCCGTGGGCTCGTCGAGGAAGAGGATCTCGGGCTCGTGCGAGAGGGCTTTCGCGATCATCACGCGGCGCTTCATGCCGCCCGAGAGCGCCATGATCTTCTCGTGCCGCTTGTCCCACAGCGACAGGTCGCGCAGCACGCGCTCGATGTGCGCGGGGTCGGGCGCGCGGCCGAAGAGGCCGCGGCTGAAGCTCACCGTCGCCCACACGGTCTCGAAGGCGTCGGTCGCGAGCTCCTGCGGCACGAGGCCGATCCTGCTGCGCGTGACGCGGTAGTCGCGCGCGATGTCGTGGCCGGCCACCGTCACCTGACCCGAGCTTGGCGTGACGATGCCGCAGACGATGGAGATGAGCGTCGTCTTGCCCGCGCCGTTGGGGCCGAGCAGGGCGAAGATCTCGCCGCGGCGGATGTCGAGGTCGAGGCGCTTCAGCGCCTGGAAGCCGCCGGCATAGGTCTTGGAGAGACCGGCGATCGACACGGCGCTGCGTGCGCTGTCAGGGGGTGTCTGCATGGAGGGGTGGCGTCTGCGACAAGGCGCGCATGGTAGGGAGAACGGCCCGGCCCTGCATCTTCGGCAAAATCCGCAGCCAGCTCCTGACACCCACACCTTCGAGAACCACCATGATCCGCGACCCTGAAATCCTGAATGCCCTCCTCGACAGCGTGCGCCGCTTCGTGCGCGAGCGCCTCGTGCCGGCCGAGCACGAGGTCTCCGAGACCGACGAGATCCCGCCGGCGATCGTCGACGAGATGCGCGAGCTCGGCCTCTTCGGCCTCACCATCCCCGAGGCCTACGGCGGCCTCGAGCTCACGATGGAAGAAGAGGTGCTGGCCATGATCGAGATGGGCCAGACCTCGCCCGCCTTCCGCTCGGTGTTCGGCACGACCGTGGGCATCGGCTCGCAGGGCATCCTGATGGACGGCACCGAGGAGCAGAAGGCGAAGTTCCTGCCCAAGATGGCCACTGGCGAGATCATCGCGAGCTTCGCGCTCACCGAGCCCGATTCCGGCTCCGACTCCGCCTCGCTGCGCACCACCGCCATCAAGGACGGCGACCACTACGTCGTCAACGGCACCAAGCGCTTCATCACCAACGCGCCGCAGGCCGGCATCTTCACGCTGATGGCGCGCACCGATCCGTCGAAGAAGGGCGCCTCGGGCATCTCGGCCTTCATCGTCGACGCCAAGTCGCCCGGCATCACGCTCGGCAAGCGCGACAAGAAGATGGGCCAGAAGGGCGCGCACACCTGCGACGTGATCTTCGACAACTGCCGCGTGCCGGCCGAGAACCTCATCGGCGGCGTCGAGGGCAAGGGCTTCTACACGGCGATGAAGGTGCTGGACAAGGGCCGCATCCACATCGCGGCCATCTGCGTGGGTGTGGCCAAGCGCATCCTCGCCGACGCGCTGCAGTACGCGGTGGAGCGCAAGCAGTTCGGCCAGCCCATCGCCGACTTCCAGCTGGTGCAGGCCATGCTCGCCGACAGCAAGACCGAGCTCTACGCCGCCGAGTGCATGGTGATCGACGCCGCCCGCAAGCGCGACGCCAAGCTGCCCCACTCCACCGAAGCCTCCTGCGCCAAGCTCTACGCCTCGGAAATGGTGGGCCGCGTGGCCGACCGGGGCGTGCAGATCCTCGGCGGCTCGGGCTACATCGCCGAGCACGCCATGGAACGCTTCTACCGCGACGTGCGGCTCTTCCGCCTGTACGAGGGCACGAGCCAGATCCAGCAGATGGTGATCGCGCGCAACATGGTCAAGGAGCTGACGGCGTAAGGCCGGGCTTCGCCAGGCTCGGCCCGACCGGAAGGCCGGGCCGGGATCGCCTTCAGGCAGCCTTGGCTTCGTAGCCCAGCACCGCCTTCGTCTCGAGGAACTCCCCGAAGGCGTGGTCGCCCCACTCGCGGCCGTTGCCCGACTGCTTGTAGCCGCCGAAGGGCGCCATCAGGTCCACGCCGGCGCTGTTGAGGTTGACCTGGCCTGCCCGCAGGCGTGCGGCCACGCTGCGCACCTGCTCCAGGTCGCTGCCCGACACATAGGCGGCCAGGCCGTAGGGCGTGTCGTTGGCGATCTCCACCGCCTGCTCCACGGTGTCGTACCCGATGATGACCAGCACGGGGCCGAAGATCTCCTCGCGCCCGACCGTCATCTGGTTGGTCACGTTGGCCAGCACGGTGGGCTTCACGTAGTAGCCCTGCTCCAGCCCTTGCGGCTTGCCGGGGCCGCCGGCGACCACGGTGGCGCCTTCTTCGATGCCCTTCTGGATCAGCGTCTGGATCTTGTCCCACTGCGCGGCCGAGATCACCGGGCCCAGCATCGCGCCGCTGTCGGGCGCGCCCACCGTCGTCGCCTCGGCCGCGGCCCGGGCGATGGCGATCACCTCGTCCATCCGGGCCATGGGCACCAGCATGCGCGTGGGCGCATTGCACGACTGGCCGGAGTTGTTCATCACGCTGCGCACCCCGGCGGTGACGGCCTTCTTCAGGTCGGCATCGGGCAGGATGATGTTGGGCGACTTGCCGCCGAGTTCCTGGTGCACGCGCTTGACGGTCGGTGCCGCATTGCGCGCCACCTCGATGCCCGCGCGCGTGGAGCCGGTGAACGACACCATGTCGATCTCGGGGTGGCTGGAGATCGCCGCGCCCACCGTCGGGCCGTCGCCGTTGACGAGGTTGAAGACGCCGGCCGGCACGCCGGCCGCGTCGAGGATCTCGGTCCAGATCTGCGCCGAGAAGGGCGCGATCTCCGAGGGCTTGAGCACCATGGTGCAGCCCACGGCGAGCGCGGGCGCCACCTTGCACGCGATCTGGTTGACCGGCCAGTTCCATGGCGTGATGAAGCCGCACACGCCGATGGGCTCCTTCACGATGAGCGTGGTGCCGCGCGGCTCGCGGAAGTGGAACTGCCTGAGCACGCCGAGCGCCGTCTGCAGGTGGCCGATGCCCATGGCCGCCTGCGCGTTCTGCGAGAGCGCCGCCGGCGCCCCCATCTCCTCGGTGATGGCCGCGGCCATGTCGGCGTAGCGCTTCTTGTACTCGGCGATCACGCGCTCCAGCAGCGCGGCGCGCTCCTCCACGCTCGTCTGCGAGTAGGTGGCAAAGGCCTTGCGGGCGGCGCGGGCGGCCGCGTCGACATCGGCCGCCGTGCCCATGGAAATGCGACCGGCCACGCCTTCGGTGGCGGGGTTGATGACGTCCAGCGTCTTGGCGGTCTTGGGCTCGACCCAGCGGCCGTCGATGTAGAACTTGAGGTATTCACGCATGTGGGGCTCCTGCAAACGTCGCAACGGGCGACCTAGTATTGGCGACCCTACACCCTCCTTCGATGGGCGCAAACCCTGCGCCGTTTTGTCGCACTCGCCTGTCGCTCTCCACTCGCACCAATTGCACGGCCATGCCAGAAATCCCCATGCCCACCGACACCCGATTCCCCGTTGCCGTGATGGGCGCCGGCGCCGTGGGCTGCTACTACGGCGGCATGCTCGCCCGCGCCGGGCACCCCGTGACGCTGATCGCCCGCCCGGCGCATGTCGAGGCGATCCGCGCGCAGGGCCTGCGGCTGGAGGCGCAGCAGTTCGACGAGCGGATCGCGCTCGGCGCCAGCACCGATGTCAGCGCCGTGGCAGACGCCAAGGTGGTGCTCTTCAGCGTGAAGTCACCCGACACCGAATCGGCGGGCGAACTGATCCGCCCGCACCTGCGGCCGGATGCGCTGGTGCTATGCCTGCAGAACGGCGTGGACAACGCCGAGCGGCTGCGCACCGTGCTGCCCGACCACGCGGTGGCCGCAGCGGTGGTGTACGTGGCCACCGAGATGGCCGGGCCCGGGCATGTGCGGCACCACGGACGGGGCGAGCTCGTGATCGAGCCGTCGCCCTCGAGCGAGGCCGTTGCGCAGGCGCTGGTGGCAGCGGGCGTGCCGACGGAGATCTCGCCCAACGTGCGCGGCGCGCTCTGGGCCAAGCTGATCCTCAACTGCGCCTACAACGCGCTCTCGGCGATCGCGCAGATCCCGTACGGCCGGCTGGTGCAGGCGACCGGCGTGCGCGACGTCATGCGCGATGCCGTGGCGGAGTGCCTCGCGGTGGCGCGGGCGGATGGGGTCGAGGTGCCGGGGGACGTGGCGCTTGCGGTGCGGCGGATCGCGGAGACGATGCCGAATCAGTACTCCTCGACGGCGCAGGATCTGGCGCGGGGCAAGCGGAGCGAGATCGATCACCTCAATGGCTTGGTGGTGCGGCGGGGTGCAGCGCTGGGGGTGCCGACGCCGGTGAATCGGGTCTTGTGGGTGTTGGTGAAGCTGATCGAGGATGCGCGCGCCGGGTGAGGCTGATCGCTGGGCGCTCCGGCGGCCGAAGGGTCCGCACGCAGCAACCCGTTCACCCTGAGCTTGTCGAAGGGGCGGGGCATGCGCTGGCTTCGACAAGCTCAGCCCGAACGGAGGTGGACGGGTCGAGAGGGCTTCGATACCTCAGCCCGAACGGGGGCGGGGTAACGGGCTTTCGGGAACCGATTTGGAGAACAGGTCGGTATTGAATGTGATGCCAGCGAAGCTGGCGGCGTATTCGGGCCCCTGAGAGCCGTCGAGCA
>JBIQJS010000035.1:11506-20468 GCA_044507405.1 Rubrivivax sp.
CCCGCTTCGCGACCTTTTGGTTACTTTCTTTTGGCACGCAAAAGAAGGTGACTGCGCCGCCGGCGCACATCCCGGCGCGGCCTCACGCAGTGAAAGCCAAGAACCCAAAAGAAAGCCGGCCCGAAGGCCGGCCTTCAATAGCTGCAGCGCAGCTCAAGCCACCTGAACCTGGATCTTCCTCGGCTGCGCATGCGCCTGCTTCGGAATCTTCAGCATCAGCACCCCATCCTTCAGGTTGGCCTCGATCCGCGACGCATCCAGCTCGCGGCTCAGCGTGAAGCTGCGCCGATAGCGCGGCACACGGACCTCCGCCCACAGCGGCTCCAGATCCGCCGGCATCTGCGGCACGGCCTGCCCTTCGATCAGCAGGGAATCGCCTTCGACCTGGATCTCGAGCTGATCGCGCGGCACGCCGGGCAGATCGGCCAGCAGCGTGATGCTCGCCTCGGTCTCGTACACGTCGACCGCGGGGACCACGGCGCGTTGCTGCTGAGGGTCGCGCGGCTCGGCCTGGGCGGCGGCCGTCGGGTTCGCTTGATTCGTGGTGGTGATGTCGTTGCTCATGACTCTTCTCCTTTGCTCAGCTCAGGTCTTCGGTGCGCCGCTCACTGGACGGCGATGCGCTTGGGCTGCACGGCTTCCTTGCGCGCGATGCTCACCTGCAGCACGCCGTCGCGGTACGTCGCGGTCACCTGCGACGGATCCACGTCGTCGGGCAGCGCCACCGTGCGGGTGAAGCGGCCGACGCTGCGTTCGCGGGCATAGACCGTGGTCTTGCTGTCCTTCTCGGGCACGTCGGCCACGCGCTCGCCGCTGATGCGCAGCACGCCGCGGTCGAGCGTCACGTCGATCTTCGAGGCGTCGAGGCCGGGCGCGAAGGCGTAGACCTCCACGCTCCTCGCGGTGCGGCCGATGTTCAGCGGGGGCACGCTGCCGAGCGCCACGGAGCGGATGCTGCTGGGCCGGCCTGGTGCGCCGAAGACGTCGTCGAGTTCGCGGCGCAGGCGGTCGAACTGGGTGAAGACACTTTCGGGATAGTTCAGGATCGATGCAAACATCATCTGGGCCTCCATGGGTGTTGTCGGTTTGCCGGGCGGTCTTGCCGCCGACAGGACACCAGATGTGCATGCGGCCGACGATTTCAAGACCTCGCGCTTCGCGCCCGCGCCGCGCCGCTCGCACCCCGCCGGCACCGCTTCGTCGCATGCGCGTGGCGCTGCCCGCCGGCCCTCGCCACGATCGCTCCTCATCCACCCCCACATGAGGAACCGACATGAAACCCACCCGTCTGATCGCCGCTGCCCTGGCCACCGTCGCCGCCGGCACGGCCAGTGCGCTCACCCTCACCGTCGAGGTCACCGACGCGCGCTCCGCGCAAGGCAGCGTCAACGCCGCGCTCTATGCCGAGGCCGGCGCCTGGCTCACGCTGGAACGGGCCGTGCACACGCAGAAGGCGCCCTCCGGCGGCGCGAAGACGGTGCTCGTCTTCACCGGCCTTGCGCCGGGCCGCTATGCGCTCTCGACGTACCACGACGAAAACGGCAACGGCCGGCTCGACGCCAACGTGCTGGGCATGCCCACCGAGCGCTACGGCTTCACCGGCGGGCCGGCGAGCATGGGGGCGCCCTCCTTCGACCAGGCAGCGGTGGATCTGCGGGCCGACACCGTGGTGAGCGTGACGCTGCACTGAGGAAGACGGCCATGCACGACACCCCCAACCGTCGCGAAGCGCTGCAGCGCGTGCTCGCCACCGGCGCCGCGGCGGCCACCGTCGGCCTGCCGCTGCGTGCGCGTGCCGATGAAGCCACCGCCCGCAGCTTCGAAGCGCAACGCGCCGCGCATCCGTGGACGCAGGCCTACGTCGGCGTGCAGGCCGACGTGCCGCCTATGGCCATGACGCTGCACGGCAAGCTCCCCGCGGCGCTGCACGGCGCCTTCTTCCGCAACGGGCCCGCGCGCCATGCGCTCGGCGGCATGCGCTACCACCACTGGTTCGATGGCGACGGCCTGCTGCAGCGCTACGCGCTGGGCCCGCGCGGCATCTCGCACCAGGCCCGCTTCGTGCGCACGGAGAAGTTCCTGGCCGACAGCGCGGCAGGCCGGCCGGTCCTCCCAGCCTTCGGCACCCCGCTCGCCGACGCGCGGCCGATCACCGGCCCCGACGCGCTCAACGTCTCGAACACCAGCGTGGTGTGGCACGGCGGGGAGCTGCTGACGCTCTGGGAAGGCGGCTCGGCCTACCGCATCGACGACCAGACGCTCGCCACCCGCGGCGTGAAGACCTGGTCGCCCGAGTTCGCCGGCGTGCCCTTCTCGGCCCACCCGCGCATCGAGCCCGACGGCACGCTGTGGAACTTCGGCGTGAGCGCGATGGCCGGGCGGCTCGCGATCTACCGCGTGCGGCCCGACGGCACGCTCGCCACCGCCACCACGCTGCCGGTGCCGCACGTCGCCATGGTCCACGACTTCGCGGTGACCGCACGGCACCTGGTCTTCCTGCTGCCGCCGCTCGTGTACGAGCACGAGCGCATGGCGGGCGGGGCGAGCTTTCTCGATGCGCACGTGTGGCAGCCGCAGCTCGGCCTGCGCGTGCTGGTGCTGCCCAAGGACGCGCTCGACCGGCCGATGTGGTTCACGCTGCCGGCAGGCTTCGTCTTCCACATCGGCAACGCCTGGGAAGACCGCGGCGGCGTGATCCGCCTCGACTGCATGCGCGCCCCGGACGCCTGGCATGCGACGGAGGGCCTCAAGGCGCTGATGCGCGGGCAGTTCCGCACCGAGGCATTCGCGCAGCTCACGCTGATCGAGATCGACGTGCGGGCCCGGCGCGCGCGCCAGGAGTTGCTGCCCGAGCGCTCGGAATTCCCGCGCATCGACCCGCGCCGCACCGGGCAGCGCCACGAGCAGCTCTTTGCCGCGCTGCGCCTCGCGCCGGGCGATCGGCCCGGCTACGACGCCGTGATGCGCCACGACCTCGGCCGCGGCATCACCGACCACTACCGCTATGGCCCCGACGTGCTGGTCGAGGAGCACCTCTTCGTGCCCCGCCCCGGCAGCACCCGCGAGGGCGACGGCTGGCTCGTGGGCACCGCGCTCGACGTGGCGCGCGGCCGCACGCTCTTCTCGGTGTTCGAGGCCGGGCGCCTGGCCGACGGCCCGGTGGTGCAGGCCGAGATGCCGCGCCTCATGCCCTTCGGCCTGCACGCGATCCACGTGCCGGCCTGAGCGCACGGGTCAGCGCACGGTCTTCACCGTCTCGCCGACCTTGGGGTCGGCGGTGCCGCCGTACACGCCGTTGAGCAGGCGCAGGCGCGATTCGGCGAGATCGGGCAGCGGGAAGGTACGCGCCAGCTCGGCAAAGCCGCCCCGCGGGAAGCTGACCGTCTTCACCGTGTAGGGCCGGGCGGCCGTGCGGTCGGCCGACGTGAGCGCGCGGAAGGAACCCTCGGCCTCGGCGATGCCCGCGCTCGCGCGCTGCAGCGAGGCGGCATCTTTCGCGGCGTACTGCAGCAGGTAGTGGCGGTTGTTCGGGCCGGTCACCAGCGTGAGCTGCACCTGGCCGCTCTGGCCCTGCGCATTGCGCACGGTGCCGGCGAAGCGGGTGGCGGCCAGGCCATTGATCGTGCGCTTCTCGGTGCGGCCGTCGACCGGCTTGATGGCGTTGCGGATGATCTCCTCGTGCGTGCTGCCGGCGTTCGCTGGCACGAGCCGCACGATCACGCCGGCAGTGCCCTCGGCATTGGCGACGACGATGGCCTCGGCGGTGTTCTGGATCTTCCAGCCCTGCGGCGCCGTGAGCGCGATGCCCAGGGGCTCGTGATAGAAGTTGCGCCCGCGCACCACGCCCTGCTCGCGGCTGTCGCCGAAGGTCATGCCGTCGATGGCCTGGAGGTAGCGCGCGCGGTGGTCGTCGCCGTACCGGCCCGAGCCGGCGTACTGCGCGGCGGTGGCGCGGATGTCGGCCAGGCGCTTGTCGTTGGCCGGGTGGGAGGAGAGCCAGTTCGAGGCCGACGGTTCGGGCTTGCCCTCGGCCTTGGCCGCCTCGGCGGCGAAGACCTCCTGGTTCTTGAGCACCTGGATCACCCCGACCATGTTCTGCGGGTCGTACCTGTTGCGCGCGAGGTACTCGGCGCCGAGCTGGTCGGCCTGCGTTTCCTGCTCGCGGCTGTAGGAGGCGATGTAGCCGGCCGCGGCCGTCTGCGACACCTGGCTCGCCAGGTCGGTCGCCCCCGAGACGCCGGCGCCTTCGAGCACCGCGCCGAGCACGGTGGCGGCCAGCACGCCGATGCCGGCGCGCTGCTGGCGGGTGGCGCGCTGCGCGCCGTGGCGGGCGGTCACGTGGCCGATCTCGTGGCCGATCACGCCGGCGAGCTCGGCCTCGCTGTCGAGGTAGGCCATGATCCCGCGCGTCACGTAGACGTAGCCGCCGGGCAGCGCGAAGGCGTTGATCTCCGGGCTGTCGAGCACGGTGAAGGTCCACTTGAGGTTGGCACGGTGCGACTGCGCGGCGAGCTTCTGCCCGACGCCGTCCACATAGGCCTGAAGCCGGGTGTCGGGGTAGACGCCGTATTCCTTCAGCACCTCGGCATGGGCTTTCCTGCCTTCGGTGATCTCGTCCTGCTCGCTCATCACCGAGCGCTCGGTCTGGCCGGTGACGGGGTTGACGACGTTGGTGCCGCACCCGGCGATCAGGGTGGCGGCGAGGGCGATGCCCAGTGCGCGGCGCAGAGTCATGGCGTGGCCTTTCTTGTGTTCTTCGGGGAGGGGAAAGCGTAAACCAGCAAGCATGGGCAGGCAGGCAACCGGTGTTCCCAGGGAGGGGCGATGCGGCTCGCATCCGCCGCCCGTGCAGGCGCCAGGCGGGTCGCCCCGCCGACCGGGCCCCGTGGCCACCGGCTACGCCCCGAGCGCCGGGCTCGCCCTGCCCGTCATGCAGGGACGGGCGATGAAGGGCCCGCGGCCGGCGTTCCGGCCGGTGCCGTCGCGAAGCGCACCCGCACCCGCAGGCCGCCGAGCGGTGACTCCGCGAGCGCGACCTGCGCGCCGTGGCGCGCCACCACGCTCTTCACGATGGCCAGGCCCAGGCCGGTGCCGTCTTCGCCACCGGCGGCGCGGCGGTAGAAGCGGTCGAACACACGCTCGCGCTCGGCCGCGGGGATGCCCGGGCCGTTGTCGTCGACCTGCAGCGTGGGCACGCCCTGGTCGACGAAGACCCGCAGTTCCACGCGCGCGCCGCGGGGCGAGTAGCGCACGGCGTTGTCGGCGAGGTTGCGCACCAGTGCGTGCAGGCCCTGGCGCTCGCCGTGCACGCTGACGGGCTCGTCGGCCTGCAGCTCGAAGACCGCGCCGCGCGAGAGCGCATAGGGCACGGTCTCGGCCACCGCCTCGCGCACGAGCTCGGCGAGGTCGAGCCGCTCCATCGCGGGCGGCTGCGCGCCGGGCTCGCTGCGCGCGAGGGCAAGCAGCTGCTCGACGATGCGCACGGCGCGGTCGACCCCGTCGGCGAGCGTGGTCACGGCCTGGGCCCGGCTCGCATCGTCCGGCGCACGGCGCAGCGACTCGATCTGCAGCTTGAGCGCGGTGAGCGGCGAGCGCAGCTCGTGCGCCGCATCCGACAGGAAGGCGCGCTGCGTGTCCAGCGTCTGGCTCAGGCGGGCGAGCAGGCCGTTGAGCGCGTGCACGAGCGGCGACACCTCCTCGGGCAGGCCGTGGTCGGCGAGCGGCTGCAGCAGGCGGTCGTCGCGCGACTTCACCTCGGCGGCCACGCGCGCGAGCGGCGAGAGCGCGAGCCGGGAGAGCCACCACGCGAGGACCGCCATGAGCGGCGCCAGGAAGGCAAGCGGCGTCACGCTGCGCAGCGCCGCGGCGGCGGCGAGCCGCTTGCGGGTGGCCAGCGGCTGCGCCACCTGGATCACGCGCCCGGGCGTGGCGACGCTGTAGGTGCGCCACACCTCGCCGTGGACCAGCACGTCGGCCAGGCCCAGCAGCGCACGTGAGGGCAGCTCCGCGTAGGGCCGGGTGGCGTAGATGGTGCGGCCGTCGAGCGTCCAGATCTGCACCACGAAATCGAGCTGCTCGTTGGCGAGCGCATCGGCCTGCGTCGGGTTCACCTCGCCCTGGTCGCGCAGCGAGAGCGCCATCTGGCGCAGCTGGTAGTCGAAGAGCGCCTCGGTCTCGGCCAGCACGTTGCGGTAGGTCACGCCGCCCATCACGAGCGCGATGACGGCGAGCATGCCCAGCAGCGCCAGCAGCAGTCGTGCCCGGATCGAGGTCATGCCGAGCTCATGCCGGTATGAAGTAGCCCACGCCGCGCATGTTCTGGATGAACTCGGCCCCGAGCTTGCGGCGCAGCTGGTGCACGTAGACGCTCACCGCGTTGCTCTCGATCTCCTCGCCCCAGCCGTAGAGCTTGTCCTCGAGCTGGGCGCGCGAGAGCAGCGCGCCGGGGCGCGTCATCAGGGCTTCGAGCACGGCGAACTCGCGCGCGGAGAGCAGCACCGGCTGGCCGTCCTGCGTGACCTGCCGGGTGGCCGGGTCGAGCGTCACGCCGCGGTGCGCAAGCACCGGCTGCGCGCGGCCGCTGTGCCGGCGCGCCACGGCACGCATGCGCGCGGTGAGCTCGTCGAGCTCGAAGGGCTTGACGAGGTAGTCGTCGGCGCCGGCGTCCAGGCCGTTGACGCGGTCGCCGAGCGCGTCGCGCGCGGTGAGCACGATCACTGGCGTGTCGTCGGCGCGCCCGCGCAGCCAGCGCAGCACCGTGAGGCCGCCTTCGCCGCTCGGCGCCGCGTCGGCGGCGGCGGGCAGGCCGAGATCGAGCAGCACGAGGTCGTAGCGCTCGGTGGCGAGCGTGGCCTGCGCGGCGCCGGTGTCGCGCACCCAGTCGACCGCATGCCCCTCCTGGCGCAGGGTGCTGCGCAGGCTGTCACCGATCATGCGATCGTCTTCGACGAGGAGGATGCGCATCGTGATGCGTGGGGCGATGGCGGGGCGTACGGGCGGCCGAAAAGCATACGGTATCGTTCCTGCGCCATGCCTCAAGTCCTGCGCAACACCCTCCTCTCGGTCCGAGACCTGCTCGCCACCGCAGGCCCCTTCATCGTGCTGGCGATCGGCCTGCTGGCGCTGGCCTACTGGGTGCTCGACCCCAACCCGCCGCGCAAGGTGGTGCTGGCGACCGGCGTGGCGCAAGGCGCCTATGCCGAGTTCGGCGCGCGCTACCAGCAGCAGCTGCGCCAGCACGGCATCACGGTGGAACTGCGCGCCACCCAGGGCGCGGCCGAGAACCTGCGGCTGCTGCGCGACCCCGAGTCGGGCGTGGACATCGCCTTCGTGCAAGGCGGCGCCGACGAGCGCGAGCGCCGTCCCGACGACGAGGAAGAAGACGCCCTGGTTTCCCTCGGCAGCCTCTTCTACGAGCCGGTGTGGATCTTCTACCGCGAGGACGCGGCGCAGCGCCTCCTGAAGACCGACCGGCTCGAAAGCCTCTCGCAGCTGGCCGGCTGGCGCCTCAACATCGGCGCGCGCGGCAGCGGCGTGCCCAACCTCATGCGCCGCCTGCTGGAGGCCAACAAGGTCGAGGCCGCGAGCGTCACCCTCCTGCGCGAGGCCCAGACGCCGGCCGTGCAGGGCCTGCTCGAAGGGCAGATCGACGCCGTCGCCTTCGCGAGCGCACCGGAGTCGCTGATGGTGCAGATGCTGCTGCAGACGCCGGGCATCCGCCTCTTCGACTTCGCGCAGGCCGATGCCTACTCGCGCCGCTTCGGCTTTCTGAGCCCGGTGGTGCTGCCGCGCGGCGTGGTCGATCTCGCGGCCGACCACCCGGGCGCCGACGTGCGGCTGGTCGCACCGACCGCCACGCTGGTCGCGCGCGAGGGCACGCATCCGGCCCTGATCCAGCTCTTCGTGCAGGCCGCCACCGAGATCCACGGCGGGCCGGGCTGGTTCCAGCGCAAGGGCGACTTCCCGAGCGTCAAGGGCACCGAGCGTCCGGTGGCCGACGAAGCCCAGCGCTACTACGCCAAGGGCGCGCCCTTCCTGCAGCGCTTCCTGCCCTTCTGGCTGGCCAATCTCGTCGACCGCATGTGGGTGGCGCTGCTGTCCATCATCGCCATCCTCATCCCGCTCAGCCGCGTGCTGCCGCCGCTCTATGAATTCCGCATCCGCTCGCGCGTCTTCCGCTGGTACGGCCGGCTGCGCGTGGTCGAGGACGCCCAGGGCCAGCGCCCGGCCGAGGAGCTGCTGCGCGAGCTCGACGACATCGAGCACAGCGTGGAGCGCGTCTCGGTGCCGCTCAGCTATGCGGACGAGCTGTACGCGCTGCGCAGCCACATCCAGCTGGTGAGGGCGCGCTTGCGGGGAGTCGCCACGTCCGAATGAGGCAGGCGGCGCTCTTGGGTGCCCGCCTTGCCGAACGCACGGTGCGGCACCACATTCTGTATTCGCAAATCGCGGATCCAGAACATGCTCAAACCACAGGACTTCCTCGTCGCGCTCAAGCTGGTCGCTCTGCGCGAGCAGCACTGGACGTACGCGCGCCTGTCGCAGGACCTCGGCCCCAGTGCGTCGGAGGCGCACGCGGCGGTGAAGCGCGGCCTCGCCGCGGGTCTGCTCGTCGATGCGAGCGTGGCTCGGGCCTACGCGCTCGGCCGTGAAGGGCCGCCACTTTTCGCACAGGAACCCTCGCCTGCCTTGGGCGCACGAGCCGGGCGCCGGGGCGCGGGGCCGCTCAGCCACCTCGACAGCGGAGCGGTGGTGAACCGTCACAACCTGGCTGAGTTCGCGGTGCATGGTGCGAAATACGCCTTTCCCGCGCAGCGCCTGCCGGTCGGCCCGGGCGTCCACACGGCCCACAGCGCGCCGGCCTTCGCCGGTGTCTTCGCCGAAGGCCACGAGGCGCTGGTATGGCCCGATCCGCAGGGGGCCGTGCGCGGCGAGGGCCTGGTGCCGTTGCATCCCTGCGTGC
>JBIQJS010000035.1:20568-32472 GCA_044507405.1 Rubrivivax sp.
GCCGGGCGCGCCCGTGAACGGGGCATGGCGATGAAGCGCCTGCCCGAGCTGATCGATCCGCCAGGCACGCGCCGTGGCTGATCCCAACCTCGCGCTGCGGTGCGCCATGGCGCACGCGCCCGGCCCCTTGCGTGAGCGGGTGGTCTTCGTCGGTGGCTGCGCGACCGGCTTGCTCGTCACCAACCCGGCCGCAGCCGATGTGCGGCCCACCGAAGACGTGGACGCCATCGTCGAAGTCACCACGCTCGCCGGCGACCACGCACTGCGGCCGCTGCTGGCCGAGCGTGGCTTCAGGCAGACCATGGAAGCCAACACCCCGGCCTTGCGCTGGTACTGGAACCGCATGCAGCTCGATCTGGTGCCGGTCGACGAAAAGGTCATGGGCTTTGCCAACCGCTGGTATCGCCTCGCCTATGGCGCTTCCGTGACGCCACCCTGAGCTCGCCAACGCGTTGCCCGGCATCGTCGTGCAGCCTCTGCGTGCAGGAATCGTGCTCCAACGCCTGCTGGCCCTCGCCGCCCTGCCCTGACCCCGCTCGCTACTCGCTGGAAGCGCACTCCTAGAATCGACCGCACCCCCAGCCGACGTACCGCCCATGGACACCCGCACCTCCCCCATCCGCGAGCGCATCGAGCGCGTGCGTGACGCGCTCAAGAGCGCCGGCCTGGCCGCGGTGCTGGTGCCGTCGAGCGATCCGCATCTCTCCGAATACCTGCCTGAGCGCTGGCAGGGGCGGCAGTGGCTCTCGGGCTTCACCGGCTCCATGGGCACGCTGGCCATTGCGCTGGACCGCGCGGCGCTCTTCGCCGACAGCCGCTACTGGGTGCAGGCCGAGGCCGAGCTCGCAGGTTCGGGCATCGAGCTCGTGAAGATCCCCACCGGCGCGGCCATCCATCACCTCGACTGGCTGGCGGCGAACGTCCAGGCGGGCGAGACGGTGGGTGTGGATGGCAGCGTGCTCGGTCTCGCCGCCGCGCAGGCGATGAAGAGCCGCCTGGCGGCCGCCGGCGTGCGCCTGCGCACCGATTTCGACGTGCTCGATGCCATCTGGCCCGAGCGCCCCGGCCTGCCCCATGCGCCGGTCTACGAGCACCTCCCGCCGCATGCGCCGCTCGCGCGCGCCGCCAAGCTGGCGCAGGTGCGCGAGGCCATGGCGCGGCACGGCGCGAGCCACCATTTCATCTCGACGGTGGACGACATCGCCTGGCTCTTCAACCTGCGCGGTGCCGACGTCAGCTACAACCCCGTCTTCCTCTCGCATGCGCTCGTCGGCCTGCACGAGGCCACGCTCTTCGTCGCTGACGGCAAGGTGCCGGCCGCGCTGCAGGCCGCGCTCGCGGCCGATGGGGTGCGGCTCGCGCCGTATGCCGAGGCCGGCAACGCCTTGCGCGCGCTCGGCGAGAAGGACGTGCTGCTGCTCGACCCGGCGCGCGTGACGCTCGGCCTGCGCGAGCACGTGCCGGCGGCCGTGCAGGTGGTCGAGGCGATCAACCCCAGCACGCTCTTCAAGAGCCGCAAGAGCAGCGCCGAGGCCGCGCACATCCGCGAGGCCATGGCGCAGGACGGTGCGGCGATGTGCGAGTTCTACGCCTGGTTCGAGCAGGCGCTCGGCCGCGAGCGCCTCACCGAGCTGACGGTCGATGAAAAGCTCTCGGCCGCGCGCGCGCGCCGCCCCGGCTTCGTCGGCCTGAGCTTCCCCACCATCGCCGGCTACAACGCCAACGGCGCCATGCCGCACTACCGCGCCACGGCCGAATCGCATGCGGTGATCGAAGGCCAGGGCCTGCTGCTCATCGACTCGGGCGGGCAGTACCTGGGCGGCACGACCGACATCACCCGCGTGTGGCCCATCGGCACGCCCACCGCCGCACAGCAGCGCGACTACACCCTGGTGCTGCGCGGCACGATCGCGCTCAGCCGCACGCGCTACCCGCGCGGCACGCTCTCGCCCATGCTGGACGCGATCGCGCGCCAGCCCTTGTGGGAACACGGCCTCGACTACGGCCACGGCACCGGCCACGGCGTGGGCTACTTCCTCAACGTGCACGAAGGCCCGCAGAGCATCTCCAAGGCCGTGCCCACGCAGCACATGGCGATGGAGCCGGGCATGGTCACGAGCATCGAGCCCGGCCTCTACCGCGAAGGCCAGTGGGGCATCCGCATCGAGAACCTGGTGCTCAACGTGCCGGCCGAGGCGAACGCCGGCTTCGGCGAGTTCCTCGAGTTCGAGACGCTCACGCTGTGCCCCATCGACACCCGCTGCATCGACCGCAGCCTGCTGCGCGAAGACGAGATCGCCTGGCTGAACCGCTACCACGCGGTGGTGCGCGAGCGCCTCGCGCCGCTCGTGACGGGTGACGCGCTCGCGTGGCTGCATGCGCGCACGCAGCCGATCTGAATCGTGAAGGGGCATGGAGGCGCGACCTAGAATTCGCGCCCCATGTTCAAGAACGCCCTCCTCTACCGCATCGGCTCCTGGGAGCCGCCCTCTTCCGCCGAGATCGAGAAGCGCCTGCTCAATGGACGCTTCGTCGAATGCGGCGCCTCGCAACCCGAATCGGCCGGCTGGATCGAACCCCGTGGCGAGAAGCACGGCGCGCTGATGGAAGGCGTGGGCGGCCAGCTCATCCTCAAGCTGTGCGTGGAGCGCAAGGCCGTGCCCAGCCAGGTCATCAAGAGCCAGCTCGAGGCCGAGCTCGACAAGATCGAGGCCGACACCGGCCGTCGGCCCAAGGGCAAGAAGGCCAAGGAGCTGAAGGAGGACATCGTGCACGGCCTCCTGCCGCGCGCCTTCCCCAAGCGCTCGACCACGCTGGTGTGGATCGACCCGCGCGCGCAGCTCGTGGTGGTGGGCGCCGGCAGCACCAAGGCGGCCGACCGCGTGGTGTCGCTGCTGGTGGAGCTGCTGGGCGGTGGCATCACGCTCACGCTGCTGCAGACCGAGATGTCGCCGTCGACCGCCATGGCCGAGTGGCTCAAGACCCGCGAAGCGCCGGCCGGATTCAGCATCGACCGTGAATGCGAGCTCAAGCAGCCCGACAGCGAGAAGGCCACCGTGCGCTACGCCCGCCACACGCTCGACATCGAGGAGGTCGGTGAGCACATCGCCCAGGGCAAGCTGCCCACGTCGCTCGCGATGACGTGGAACGGCCGCGTCTCCTTCGTGCTCACCGAGGCGCTCGGCCTCAAGAAGATCAAGCTGCTCGACGTGGCCCTCGAAGGCGCGGGCGCCACGCAGCAGGCCGACGACGGCGGCTTCGACGCCGACGTGGCCCTCACCACCGGCGAGCTCTCGCAGCTCATCCCGCAGCTGATCGAGGCGCTCGGCGGCGAGCTCGCGCGCGACAAACCGGTGGCGCAGGCCGCCTGAGCCTCACCCTTCGCGGATGAACTCGAGGACGCGCTGGCAGGTGCCCGGGTCCTCGTCGAAGTCGCCGTGCTCCTGCGCGGCGCTCACCGGCCCCGGCGCCTCGTGCGCCGTGGTGCGAGGCAGGACGGCGCCGTAGGCCTCGAAGTACTTCTGCATGCCGAGGATGGGCGTGCCGCGCCCGCCCTCGAAGGCCTCGCTCACGAGGTACAGCAGCGAGCGGCGGTAGGCCCCGCAGCTGCCGTCGTCGCGCTCGGCGCGGTCGGTGAGGTGGAACTGCAGGTAGCGCTTCAACGAGCCCTGCTCCAGATGCGGGCGCACGAGGCGGTCGAAGGTGTCGAGGCGCACGGCCGGCGCCATGAAGGTGGCCGATTCGAACCGCACGCCCTCGCGCGCCATCCGGTCGATCATGAAGCTCGCGACGATGCTGCCGGCCGAATGGCCCACCACGTGCAGGCGCACGCGCTGCCCGGCCACCGACAGGCGCAGGTGCCGGTACAGCAGGACGAGCGCGGCCTGCTGGTCGTCGGGCACGCCTTCGCGCCACGCGCTCATGGCGTCGGCGTTCTGCTTCATCTCGCCCCACAGGCGCGTGCCGGGCCGCGCCACCAGCTGCTCGACGCGCTCGTTCCACCAGTCGCGCAGAGAGAAGCCCGTGCTGCGCGGCACGTCCCTGACCGCATCGGCGAGCAGATGCAGCAGCGTCGTGAAGAAATCGCTCTCCCACATCAGGAAGACCGGGAAGATGCGCCGCTCGTAGAGCATGGGCACCCAGCGCGCCGCGATCTCGGCGGCCTCGCGCTCGCTGACCAGCCCGCCGTGCGCGTAGAGGCAGACGTCGACCGCGCCATCGACGAGGCCCCAACGCCTGCGCGCCTCGGCCAGGTGCACGTCGACCAGCGCGCGCACGTCGTCGGGCTGGGTGCGGAAGACGCCGCTGTTGCTGAGCGCGCCGTTGTTGCCCATGTTGAGGATGAAGGGCGAGATCTCACGGTTGCGCAGCACCTCGCTCGCGGCGAGCGCCACGCGCCCCTGCGCGTCGGTGCGCAGCGTGATGCTGCGCGAGATCTCGGCATGGTCGCGCGTGACCACGCCCAGCTGCGCCACCCAGCAGTCCATCGCGTTGCGCAGCCAGTCGTCGTAGGTCAGCAGCGCGTAGCCGTGCGAGCCCCACGCGGGGCCCCAGGAGTTCTGGATGAGGAAGCCGCGCTCGTTGTAGCCCACGATGGCGAAGGCATGCCCGGGGTGGTCGGCGAGCCCCCCGCGCAGCGGGATCTCCCACACCTGCTCGAACGAGGTCGGGCGTCGCGCCACGGCGGGCTGCAGCAGGCCTTCGTCCCAGCCGGCATGGCAGCCCGCGCTCGCGTAGAGGATGCCCACCTCGTTGAGCGCGGCATGCATGTCGGAGAGCGAGCGGGTGTCGATGCGGTAGTAGGCGCCGAGCGGGCGCCGCACGGCATCGAACCACCAGTCGTCCTCGACCTTCTTCGCGGCCGGCGGCATGGCGAGCCCGGGGAACAACTGCTCGCGACACGCGCCGTGCTTGTACCAGCCCTTGAGCGCGCCACGCAGGCTGGAGCCCTTGTCCTGCTCCGAGCCCGGGAACTCGTCGTAGCGCCGCGCCATCGAGTACAGCATGTAAGGCGAGATGGCCGGCGCCTTCTCGCGGCCGCTGCTGCGCAACAGGTGCTCGACCACGAGTGCCAGGCCGAAGCCGGTGCAGGCGTTGGTGTCGCCCTGGTGGCGCACGCGCAGGCCCAGCGCCGGGAAGAGCGTGGCCGCAGGGGCCAGGCTCACCTGCGGGCGGAAGATGCGGTCGCGCGGGTCGGGCGGGTCGGGCCGCGCCACGCGCAGGAAGAGTGGCACGGGCGCCGTCTTCTTCGGGGCGGTCTTCTGGGTGGCGGCCTTCTTGCGGGTGACCATGCTGCCTCCTCGGTGCCCTGTCTCGCCGACAGGAAGCGGCATGGTCCGACGAGCGGGGCCGCAGCGTCAAGCGGCGTGCCCCCCGGATTCAAGGTCAGCGCTCGTCAGGTCGTGCGATGTCGCAGCATGCGTGACGCGAGCACGCTCGTCACGAGCAGGATGGCCGTGCCGATGAGGGCGATCGCCTGCAGCACGCGGTTGAACGCGCCGCGCGCGGCGTCCACCAGCGCCGGGCCGGTGTCGGGCGGCAGCTCCGATGCCGCCGCGAGCGCCGCACCCAGCGTGCTGGAGGCCTGCGTCACCACCGCAGGTGCGAGGCCTGCGGGCAGCGTGTCGGCGAGCACCAGGCGGTACACGATGGCGCCCAGGCTGCCGAAGAGCGCGATGCCCAGCGCCCCGCTGAACTCGGCACAGGTCTCCGAGAGCGCCGAGGCCGCGCCCGCACGCTCGGGCGGTGCGGCGGTGATGATGAGCTCGTTGCCGAGCGTGAAGACCGGCGCCATCGCAAGGCCCATCACCACGTTGCCCACCACCACCCAGGCGAGGCCCTGCGGCGTGCCGGCGAAGTAGACGCAGCCCAGTCCCAGCGCGCCGAACACCAGGCCCCACACGATCACCCGCGGCAGCCCGAGCGACTGAGAGAGCTTCGGCGCCGTCATGGAGCCCACGACGAAGGCGAGCGCGCCCGGCACGGTCGCAAGGCCGGCCATGAGCGGCGAGAGGCCTTTCACGAGCTGCAGGTACTGCGCCGTGAAGATGAAGATGCCGAAGAGCGCCAGGCCCGAGAGCGCATAGGCCACGATGGCCGCGCGGAAGTTGGGCCGGGCGAAGAGCGTGAGGTCGAGCAGCGGGTAGTCGAGCGTGCGCTGCCGGCGCACGAAGAGCGCGCCGCACGCCAGGCCCAGCAGCACCGCGCCGGCCACCTGCACCCCGAAGCCGTGTTCGGCGGCGATCTTGAGCCCGTAGACGAGCGGCAGCACGGTCGCCAGGCACAGCGCCACGCTCGCGAGGTCGACACGACCGGCAGCCTCGTCGCGGTACTCGGGCAGCAGCCTCGGGCCCAGCAGCAGCGTGGCCAGCATCACCGGCACCGCCACCAGGAACACCGAGCCCCAGTGGAAGAACTGCAGCAGCACACCGCCCACCAGCGGGCCGATGGCCGCCCCGAGCGAGAAGCTCGCGATCCACACGCCGATGGCGAACTGGCGCTGGCGATCGTCATGGAACATGTTCCGGATCAGCGACAGGGTCGAGGGCGCGAGCGTCGCGCCCGCCACGCCGAGCAGCGCCCGCATGGCGATCAGCATGCCGGCGCTGCTGGAAAACGCCGCCACCCCCGAGGCGGCCGCGAAGGCGCCCGCGCCGATCAGCAGCAGCTTGCGACGGCCGATGCGGTCGCCGAGCGTGCCCATGGTGATGAGAAAGCCCGCCACCAGGAAGCCGTAGATGTCGACGATCCACAGCAGCTGCGAGGCGCTCGGCTGGAGATCGGCGCTGATCGCCGGCAGCGCGAGGTTGAGCACCGTCATGTCCATGGCGTAGACCATGCACGGCAGCGCGATGACGGCCAGCCCGATCCACTCGCGCGCGCCGGCCAGCGCGGCGGCAGGCGCATCCACGGCGGAAGGTGTCAGCGGGGCGGTGTCGGCGGGCGTGCTCATGAGATCGGTCCGGGAAAGTGGCGGATCTTCCACGACGAACGAGCCCCCGCCGTTTCGACATCCGGCCGCAGCGGCCGGATGCCTCTTCTGTAGCCGGAAGGCCGGCTTACTTGAGGGCCTTGTAGCGCACGCGCTTGGGCCGCGCGCCTTCTTCGCCCAGGCGCTTCTTCTTGTCGGCTTCGTACTCCTGGTAGTTGCCGTCGAAGAAGAACCACTGCGAGTCGCCTTCGGCCGCGAGGATGTGCGTGCAGATGCGGTCGAGGAACCAGCGATCGTGCGAGATCACCATCGCGCTGCCGGCGAACTCGAGCAGCGCTTCTTCGAGCGCGCGCAGCGTTTCGACGTCGAGGTCGTTCGACGGTTCATCGAGCATCAGCACGTTGCCGCCTTGCGCCAGGGTCTTGGCCAGGTGCAGGCGGCCGCGTTCACCGCCCGAGAGGCTGCCCACCAGCTTCTGCTGGTCGTTGCCCTTGAAGTTGAAGCGGCCGATGTAGGCGCGCGAGGGCATCACGAACTTGCCGACGACGATGTTGTCCAGCCCGCCGGAGACGTCCTGCCACACCGTCTTGTCGGATTCCAGCGAATCGCGGCTCTGGTCGACGAAGGCCATCTTCACCGTCGGGCCGGTCTTCACCGTGCCGGAATCGGGCTGCTCCTTGCCGGCGATCATGCGGAACAGCGTGGACTTGCCGGCGCCGTTCGGGCCGATGATGCCGACGATGGCGCCCGCCGGCACCTTGAAGCTCAGGTCGTCGATCAGCACCCGGTCGCCGTAGCTCTTGGTGACGTTCTCGAACTCGATGACCTCGTGCCCCAGGCGGTCGGCCACGGGGATGAAGATCTCGTTGGTCTCGTTGCGCTTCTGGTATTCGACGTCGGACAGTTCCTCGAAGCGGGCCAGGCGCGCCTTGCTCTTGGCCTGGCGGCCCTTGGCGTTCTTGCGCACCCATTCGAGTTCCTGCTTCAGGGCCTTGGCGCGGGCGTCTTCGGTCTTCTGCTCCTGGGCCAGACGGGCTTCCTTGGTGTCCAGCCACGTCGTGTAGTTGCCCTTGTACGGAATGCCCGAGCCCCGGTCGAGTTCGAGGATCCACTCGGCCGCGTTGTCGAGGAAGTAGCGGTCGTGGGTGATGGCCACCACGGTGCCGGGGAAGCGCTGCAGGAACTGCTCCAGCCACTCGACCGATTCGGCGTCCAGGTGGTTGGTGGGTTCGTCGAGCAGCAGCATGTCGGGCTTGGACAGCAGCAGGCGGCACAGCGCGACGCGGCGCTTCTCACCGCCGGAGAGATGGCCGATCTTGGCGTCCCAGGGCGGCAGGCGCAGCGCGTCGGCGGCCAGTTCGAGCTGCAGGTCGGTGTTCTCGCTGCCGGCCGCGGCGATGATGGCCTCGAGCTCGGCCTGCTCGGCGGCGAGCTTGTCGAAGTCGGCATCGGGCTCGGCGTACTCGGCGTAGACCTGGTCGAGGCGCGCCTTGGCGGCCAGCACGCCGCCGATGCCCTGCTCGACGGCCTCGCGCACGGTCTGTTCGGGGTCGAGCTGCGGCTCCTGCGGCAGGTAGCCGATCTTGAGGCCGGGCATCGGCGTGGCTTCGCCTTCGATGTCCTTGTCGATGCCGGCCATGATCTTCAGCAGCGTGGACTTGCCCGAGCCGTTCAGGCCCAGCACGCCGATCTTGGCGCCGGGGAAGAAGCTGAGGGAGATGTCCTTGAGGATCTGACGCTTCGGCGGAACGATCTTGCCGACGCGGTTCATGGTGAAGACGTACTGGGCCATGGCCTTGCTTTCTACTTTCTGTGGAGCGGGTGGAGTCGTCGTCAGACGCACGAAGGCGGGATTATCCCCGCGAGCGCAAGTGCGGCCGGCGCGATGGCCCCGCGCGCCGGCGGTTTTGGCCGAGCGCTCAGGGCGGCGTGACGCGCAGACCCGTCGTCGCGCACGGCGCGCTGGGCGCACCACCCGCGGGATCGACCGGAGTGCCGGCCCCACGGGGCGCTTCCAGAATCGAACGATCGTCCACAAGCCCCTGCGCGACACGCGCTGATACCCGCCCATGACCCCGACGCCCTCGCGACGCCTCCTCACCCTCCTCGCTGCGAGCACCGTGCTCGCACTGGCCGCCTGCGCCTCCCCGGCGCCGGCGCCCGCACCCTCGCCCGCGCCGGCCCCGGCACCGGCTCCGGCCCCTGCGCCCACGCCTGCGCCCGCCGCCGCCAACGACTACGCCCAGGGCGAGAACTGGCTGTGCCGTCCCGGCCGCGACGACGCCTGCGCACGGCCGATGAGCGTGACCACCGTGCTGCGCAACGGCAAGCTGGTGCGCGGGCGCGAGGTCGTGGCCAACGAGAAGGCGCCGATCGACTGCTTCTACGTCTACCCGACCGTCTCCAACGATGCCACCGGCAACAGCGACATGATCCCGGGCCCCGAGGAGCTGGGCGTGGTGTACGCGCAGTTCTCGCCACTGCGCTCGCAGTGCCGCCTGTATGCGCCGATGTACCGGCAGATCACCATCCCGGCGCTGCGCAGCCGCTTCACCGGCACGCCGATGACGATGGATCCGGCGCTGGCCTACGGCGACGTGGTGGCCGCCTGGAAGCACTACCTCGCGCACGACAACGCAGGCCGCGGCGTGGTGCTGATCGGCCATTCGCAGGGCGCACGCATGATCACCGAGCTCGTCGCGCGCGAGATCGAGGGCACGCCGGTGCAGCAGCAGCTCGTCTCGGTCATCCCGATCGGCAGCAACCTCATGGTGCCCAAGGGGCAGGACGTGGGCGGCTCGTTCAAATCCACCCCGCTGTGCCGCAAGCCGGGCCAGATCGGCTGCGCGATCGGCTATGTCTCCTTCCGCGAGAACGCGCCCCCGCCGGCCGGCTCGCTCTTCGGCCGCCCGAGCGGCGGCCAGGAGGTGGCGTGCAACAACCCGGCCGCACTGGCGGGCGGCGCAGCGCGTCCCAAGGCCTGGTTCTCCAAGCGCGCCGACGTGAGCAGCAGCGCGGGCCAGGGCAGCGAGAAGTGGCAGGCGCTGGTCGCGCGCATCGAGACGCCGTTCTTCGCGATTCCCGGCCTCGTGAGCACGCAATGCGTGAACGACGAGCACGGCAGCTACCTCGCGGTGAAGGTGCGGCCCGATCCGCGCAGCGACGACATCGGCGGCGACGTGGTCGTCGCCGGCCGCACGGTGGACACCTGGGGCCTGCACCTGATCGACGTGAGCCTGTCGATCGGCAACCTCGTCGATGTGGTGCGCGCGCAGGGGCGCAGCTACATCGCCCAGGCCCAGGAGCGCCCTCGCACCGCCGGCAAGCCCTGAGGCGGCGTCGAGCGCCCGCGGGCCGCGCACGATGGCGCGGCCCATGCCCCCACGCGGGAGGGCCCGATCCCGCGGTGGCTAGAATGCCGGCACCCGTCGCAGTCCCAGTCACTGCGCCGCTGTCAGTTCTGACCCGAGCGACAGGGCGATGCCCGGCTCCCCTCCTCCCTCTGCCTGCGACTGGCGCTTGGCATCCAAGCGACGGGCCGATCGTTCTTCCCCCGCCAATGTCCTTCGATACCCTCGGCCTGGCCGAGCCGCTGCTGCGTGCCGTGCACGAACAGGGCTACACCGTTCCCACCCCCATCCAGGCGCAAGCCATTCCGGTCGTGCTGCAAGGCGGCGACCTCCTCGGCGGCGCGCAGACCGGCACCGGCAAGACCGCCGGCTTCACGCTGCCGCTGCTGCACCGCCTGCTGCACAAGCCCGCCGTGCGCGATGCGCGCGGCAAGCTGCCTATCCGCGCCCTCATCCTCACCCCCACGCGCGAACTCGCCGCGCAGGTGGAAGAAAGCGTGCGCAACTACGGCCGCCACACCAAGCTCACGTCGATGGTGATGTTCGGCGGCGTGGGCATGCAGCCGCAGATCGACAAGCTCAAGCGCGGCGTCGACGTCCTCGTCGCCACGCCCGGCCGCCTGCTCGACCACGCACAGCAGAAGACGCTCGATCTCTCGCACATCGAGATCTTCGTGCTCGACGAAGCCGATCGCATGCTCGACATGGGCTTCATCCACGACATCAAGAAGGTGCTCGCGCTCCTGCCCCAGCAGAAGCAGAGCCTGCTCTTCAGCGCCACCTTCAGCGACGAGATCAAGGCCCTGGCCGAGCGGCTGCTCAACAAGCCGGCGCTGGTGGAAGTGGCGCGCCGCAACCAGACCAACGACGCCATCGCGCAGAAGGTGCACCCGGTCAGCCGCGACAAGAAGAAGGAGCTGCTGACGCACCTCATCAAGGAGAACGACTGGCACCAGGTGCTCGTCTTCACCCGCATGAAGCACGGCGCCAACCGCCTCGTGGAGCACCTGCTCAAGCAGGACATCACCGCCATGGCCATCCACGGCAACAAGAGCCAGAGTGCGCGCACCAAGGCGCTCGCCGACTTCAAGAGCGGCGACCTGCAGGTGCTGGTGGCCACCGACATCGCGGCGCGCGGCATCGACATCGACCAGCTGCCGCACGTCGTCAACTTCGAGCTGCCCAACGTGCCCGAGGACTACGTGCACCGCATCGGCCGCACCGGCCGCGCCGGCGCGCAGGGCGAGGCGGTGTCGCTCGTGTGCGTGGACGAGAACATCTTCCTGCGCGACATCGAGAAGCTCATCAAGCGCGAGATCCCGAAGGAAGTCATCCCGGGTTTCGAGCCGCACCCGAGCGAGAAGCCCGAACCCATCGTGCTCGGCCGCATGACGATCGGCGAACGCGCCCCGCGCGGCGGCCATCGCCACGCCCAAGGCGGCCCTCGCGGCGGCCACGGGGGCCACGGTGGCGGCGGCCACGGCGGCCGGCAGGGCCAGCCGGGCTCGCGCCCGGCCCAGCCGGGCGGCAGCCCGGCGCCGCGTCCCGCACCGGCAGGCGCCCATGCGCCGCGGCCGGCCCCCTCGTCGGGCCACCGCGCCCCGGCGCCCCAACCCCAGGGCC
>JBIQJS010000173.1:0-4582 GCA_044507405.1 Rubrivivax sp.
TACAAGGCGCAGCGCTCGCCCATGCCCGAGCCGCTCGTGCAGCAGATCGAGCCCATCCACGAGGTGGTGCGGCTGCTCGGCTGGCCGGTGATGATGGTCGAGGGCGTGGAGGCCGACGACGTCATCGGCACGCTCTCGTGCCAGGCGGCGCGCGCCGGGCAGCAGGTCGTGATCTCCACCGGCGACAAGGACCTGGCCCAGCTCGTCAACGAGCACGTGACGCTCATGAACACCATGAGCAACGAGAAGCTCGACGTGGCCGGCGTGACGCAGAAGTTCGGCGTGCCGCCCGAGCGCATCGTGGACTACCTGACGCTCATGGGTGACGCCGTGGACAACGTGCCGGGTGTCGAGAAGGTCGGCCCCAAGACGGCCGCCAAGTGGATCAGCGAATACGGCTCGCTCGACGGCGTGATGGCCGCGGCCGACAGGATCAAGGGCGTGGCCGGCGAGAACCTGCGCCGCGCCCTCGAATGGCTGCCCATGGGCCGCAAGCTCGTGACGGTGAAATCCGACTGCGACCTCGCCGACCATGTGCCCGGCTGGCCCACCCTCGAATCGCTTGCGCTCAAGCCGGTGGACCGCGAGGCCCTGCTGGAGTTCTACACGCGCTACGGCTTCAAGACCTGGAAGCGCGAGCTGGAAGAAGCGCTCGGCATGGCCGCAAGCGCCGCGCCCGCGCCGGCCGTGCTCGACAACGCGACGCCCATGCTCGCGCAGCAGCCCATCAACCGCAGCTACACCACCGTGCTCACGCCGGAAGACCTGGAGCTCTGGGCCGACAAGGTCGAATCGGCGCCGCTCGCCGCGCTCGACACCGAGACCGATGCGCTGGACCCGATGGCCGCGCAGATCATCGGCATCTCGCTCAGCACCAGCCCGGGCCAGGCGGCCTACATCCCCCTGCGCCACAGCTACGCCGGCGCGCCCGAGCAGCTGCCCTGCGAGATGGTGCTCGCGCGCCTCAAGCCGTGGCTCGAGAACGCCGACGCGCCCAAGATCGGCCAGAACATCAAGTACGACGCGCACGTCTTCGCCAACGCCGGCATCACCGTGCGCGGCTACGTGCACGACACGCTCCTGCAGAGCTACGTGCTCGAGGCGCACAAGCCGCACAGCCTCGACAGCCTCGCCCAGCGCCACCTCGGCCGCGCGGGCCTGAGCTACGAAGACGTGTGCGGCAAGGGCGCGCACCAGATCCCCTTCGCACAGGTCGACATCGAGCGCGCGGCCGAGTACTCCTGCGAAGACAGCGAGATGACCCTGCACGTGCACCAGGCGCTGTGGCCGCAGGTCGAGGCCGACGCCGGCCTGCGCCGCGTGTACGAGCAGATCGAGATGCCGGTCACGCACATCCTGCAGCGCATCGAGCGCAACGGCGTGCTGATCGACCGCGAGCGGCTCGCGCAGCAGAGCCAGCAGCTCGGCGAGCGCATGCTGCAGCTCGAGCGCGAGGCGCACGAGCTCGCGGGCCAGCCCTTCAACATGGGCAGCCCCAAGCAGATCGGCGAGATCCTCTTCGGCAAGCTCGGCCTGCCTGTCCTCAAGAAGACAGCGAGCGGCAGCCCGAGCACCGACGAAGAAGTGCTCGACAAGCTGGCGCAGGACTACCCGCTGCCGGCCAAGCTGCTCGAGCACAGGAGCCTCTCCAAGCTCAAGGGCACCTACACCGACAAGCTGCCGCTGATGGTGAACCCGCGCACCGGCCGCGTGCACACCAACTACGCGCAGGCGGTGGCGGTGACGGGGCGCCTGTCCAGCAACGAGCCCAACCTGCAGAACATCCCCATCCGCACCGCCGAGGGCCGGCGTGTGCGCGAGGCCTTCATCGCGCCGCCCGGGCGCGTGATCGTGAGCGCCGATTACTCGCAGATCGAGCTTCGCCTCATGGCGCACATCAGCGGCGACGAGAACCTGCTGCGTGCCTTCAACGAGGGGCTGGACGTGCACCGCGCCACCGCGAGCGAGGTCTTCGGCGTGCCGCTGGAGGCCGTGACGAACGAGCAGCGGCGCTACGCCAAGACCATCAACTTCGGCCTCATCTACGGCATGAGCGCCTTCGGGCTCGCGGCCAACCTCGGCATCGAGCGCAGCGCGGCCACGCAGTACATCGAGCGCTACTTCGCCCGCTATCCGGGCGTGAAGCGCTACATGGACGAGACCAAGACCTCGGCGCGCGAGAAGGGCTATGTCGAGACGCTCTTCGGCCGGCGCATCTACCTGCCCGAGATCAACGGTGGCAGCGGCCCGCGCAAGGCCGGCGCCGAGCGCCAGGCGATCAACGCGCCCATGCAGGGCACGGCGGCCGATCTGGTGAAGCTCGCGATGATCGCGGTGCAGGAGGCGCTCGACGCGGCCGCCCGGCAGACCTTGATGGTGCTGCAGGTCCACGACGAGCTGGTGTTCGAGGTGCCCGAGGCCGAGATCGAATGGGTGCGCAGCGAGGTGCCGCGGCTCATGTCGGGCGTGGCGCAGCTCGCGGTGCCGCTCCTGGCGGAAGTGGGCGTCGGGCCCAACTGGGACGAGGCGCATTGAGCGCCCGGCGGGGCGTGCGCCGGTTCAGCGGCCGGTGTTGCTGCCCGCCAGGTCGTGCCGCGCCTGCTGCGGCGCCTTGATGAAATCGGCGACGTCGTCGAGCACGCTCGACATCCAGCGCAGCGACCACGCCATCGAGGCCACGAGCGTCACGTGGTCCACGCCTTCGTAGAGCTTCATCTCCACCGGCGCGCCTGCGGCGCGCATGCGCTCGGCCATCTGCACGGTGTTGCGCTCGGTGCCGACCAGGTGGTCGTCGTGCGCCGCACCGAGGAAGGCGCGCAGGCTGTCGCGCCGCACGTAGTCGATCGGCTGCGTGCCGGGCGGGTAGTCGGGGTGGTGGAAGACGACGCGCGCCTGCGGGTTGTCCACCGGCAGGAACTCATACGGCCCCGCCAGGCCGATCCAGCCGGCGAGCGCCGTGGGCGTGTGCCCCTGCGCCTGCAGCCAGCGGGGATCGAGCGCCACCATCGCGGCGTTGTAGGCGCCGGCGCTGTGGCCCATCACGTAGACGCGCTTCGGGTTGCCGCCGAACCGTGCGGCCTCGCGCAGCGCATAGGCCGCGGCCATGGCGCTGTCGTGCAGGAAGTCGGGGTAGCGCGCGTCGGGGTAGAGCCGGTAGTCGGCGATCAGCGCCAGCACGCCGCGCGAGGCCAGCGCCTCGCCCGCGAAGGTGTATTCGGCGCGCTGGCCCCAGTGCCAGGAGCCGCCGTAGAAGAAGACCACCACCGGCCAGCCGCCGGCTGGCGGCGGCGAGGCCGGGCGGTAGATGTCGATGCGGTGCCGTGGGTGCGGGCCGTAGCTCGCGCCTTCGATCACCTGGTGGGTGGACGAGGGCTTGAGCGAGTTCAGGCCCGAGACGCAGCCGGTGAGCGCCGCGCACGCGGCCAGGGTGAGTGCCAGGCGGCCGAGGAACGGTCGTCGGGTCATCGGGGCCCTCGGCCAGCGTTCAGGCGAGCCGCTCGCGGTGGCGCGCGATCTGCGCGCGCACCTGCACCGGCGCCGTGCCGCCCAGCACCTGGCGCGCGTTGAGCGAGCCGCCGAGGCTCAGCACGCCGTACACGTCGTCGCCGATGGCGGCGTTGAAGCCCTGCAGCGTCGAAAGCGGCAGCTCCGAAAGATCCTTGCCTTCGCCGATCGCCGTCTTCACCGCATGCGCCACCACCTCGTGCGCATCGCGGAAGGGCAGCCCCTTTTTCACCAGGTAGTCGGCCAAGTCGGTGGCGGTGGCGTAGCCGCGCAGCGCGGCGCGCTCCATCGCCTCCTTCTTCACCGTGATGCCTCCCACCATCTCGGCCATGATGCGCAGCGTGTCGCGCAGCGTGTCGACGGTATCGAAGAGCGGCTCCTTGTCTTCCTGGTTGTCCTTGTTGTAGGTGAGCGGCTGGCCCTTCATCAGCGTGATGAGGCCCATCAGATGGCCCACCACGCGCCCGCTCTTGCCGCGCGCGAGCTCGGCCACGTCGGGGTTGCGCTTCTGCGGCATGATCGACGAGCCGGTGCAGTAACGGTCGGCGAGGTCGATGAAGCCGAAGTTCTGGCTCATCCACAGCACGATCTCTTCCGCCAGGCGCGAGACGTGCACCATCGTGATCGAGGCGAAGGCGGTGAACTCGAGCGCGAAGTCGCGGTCGCTCACGGCATCGAGGCTGTTCTGGCAGACGCCGTCGAAGCCGAGCGTCTTCGCGACAAGCTCGCGGTCGAGCGGGTAGCTGGTGCCGGCCAGCGCCGCGGCGCCGAGCGGCAGCTGGTTCACGCGCTTGCGCACATCGGCCAGGCGCTCGGCATCGCGCTTGAACATCTCCACGTAGGCCAGCAGGTGGTGCGCGAAGCTCACCGGTTGCGCGACCTGCATGTGGGTGTAGCCGGGCAGGATGGTGTCGACGTTCTGCTCGGCGACGTCGACGAGCGACTTCTGCATCTCCGCCAGCAGCGGCGCGAGGCCGTCGATCTCGTCGCGCAGCCACAGCCGCACGTCGGTGGCCACCTGGTCGTTGCGCGAGCGGCCGGTGTGCAGCCGCTTGCCGGCGTCGCCCACGAGCGTGGT
>JBIQJS010000036.1:0-31686 GCA_044507405.1 Rubrivivax sp.
GTAGTAGCCCGGCGTGCGGGCCGACAGCGGCACCGCCTTGGCGCTGTGCGCCGCGAGCGCGGCCATGTCGCCGAAGAGCGCGGCGCGCATCGCCGCGACCATGTGGTACGTGGCCGCGTTGGGGCCGGTCGGGTCGATCTTGGTGACGTAGTCGCCTTCGTCGAAACCCTCGTCGCTGAGCGCGCCGGGCGCGTTCGTCAGGCCCAGCAGCGCGCGCTGCAGCTGCAGGCGCGGCTGGTAGCGCTGCAGGAAGTCGAGGTTGCCCTGGTCGCGCGCGAACTCCAGGCTGGCCAGCACTTCGGGCATGGCCTGCGCGATGGTGGGCGCGCTGTCGAAGGCGACGTCGCTTGCGATGTAGCTGAAGGCGACGAAGGGCTCGCGCATGCGCAGCAGGTCGGCACGCGCACGCTTGAACTCGTCCATGATGGTTTCGAGCGGCTCCACCCAGTGCGCCGCCGAGATGGCGAAGATGCAGCGGGTGAGCGCCTCGCCCTGGCTGAAGCCGCGCTTCTCGGCGACGGCCAGCATGTGGCGGCCCACCGTGTGGGCGCCGCGGAAGTCCTGCGGCGTGCCAACGAGCAGGAAGGGCAGCGAGCCCACCGCGGAGGCGAGCCGCGGGTGCGGTCCGTGCTCCATCCAGATCTTGTGCGTGAGCAGCACCAGCCACGCCCACACCGCCGGATCGGCGAAGTACGCCGGGGTCATGGTCTCGGGGATGGTCAGCGCGAGGGCCTGCGCGCGCGCCTCGCTGATCTCGGGGCGGTCGAAATCCTTCAGGCGCTCGTCGCTGCGGTACCAGCCCACCAGGCGCGCCATGCCGGCGGCCAGGTCGGGGCGGATGTCGGCCGGCTTGGGCACGCCCAGGCGCGCCAGCAGGTCCAGACCGATGGCCACCGCCTCGGCGAACTTGCCGCGGGCGATCATGCTGTAGATCTGGTAGCGCAGCGGTGCGCTCAGCATCTCGGGCGCCGGGGCGCTGGCGAGCAGTGCCTGGTAGGCGGCATCGATCTCGCCATGGCGGCCGAGCTCGAAGAGCGCCTGCAGTTGCTTGACGCGCAGCTGGAAGACGGCGTTGGCGTCGTCCTCGCCCGCCACCACGAGCAGCGACTGCAGCGCGGCGCGGTGATGGCGCTCGGAGCGGTCGATGTCGCCGCGCGCACGCAACGCATCGCCTTCGCGGTCGAGCAGGCCGACGATGCGGCGGCGCTCCTCGGTGTCCAGGGCCTCGACGCCCTCGAGCTGGGCTTCGAAATACTGCGTGGCGACCAGCGCCTCGGGGCGCCCGGCGTCACCCAGCTGGCGGGCGAGCTGCAGGTGCAGCGCACGGCGCCCGGCCTCGGGCATCGCGCCGAGCACCGCCTCCGCGACGCGGGCATGGGCCGGCACGGGGCCATCGGCGCCTTCGACCACCAGGCCGTCGTCGATTGCAGGGGCGAGCGGCTTGCGCAGGCGCGCCTTGGTCAGGCCCGTCGCGGCCGCGAGGTCGGCCCAGGTGGCGCGCGCGCCCAGGGCAGCGAGCGTGCGCACCAGGCTCGCGGTGGCTTCGGGCAGCGCGGCCAGGCGGGCGCGCAGCTCGTCGGCGCTTGCGGCGCCCACGTAGCGGCGCACGGCCTCGGCGTCCCACTGCCAGCCGCCTTCGCGCAGGCACAGCACGTCGTCGCGGCGCAGGGCGTTGAGCACGGCCACGATGCGGCCCGGGCGGTGTTGCGTGTGGCGCTCGAGGGCCGCAGCCAGGCGGCCGCCCTCTTCTTCAGGCAGGCGCAGCATGCCCGCGACCATGCGGGCCGCGGCCGGCGCCGCGAGCGGCTCGACGGCGATCACGACCGGGCCGTGCGCGCCCTCCGCCGCGGCCGCCAGCGCATGGCCGGCCGGCAGCTGCGTCGGGCCGGTGCCGGCGAGCAGGAAGCCGGGGATGGGCTCGCGCGCCGCTTCGTCACAGGCGACGGCGATCACGCGGTGCGTGAGCGAGGGCGCGAGATGCAGGTCGTCGGCCAGCATCACGAACGGCCGTTCGGCGCTTGCCACGGCGCGCAGCATGCGCACCGCCGCCCGGGCGATCACGCCTTCGGCGTCGCCCTCGGGTTCGGCGGCCGGGTGTTCGCCCAGCAGGCTCTGGAACTCGGGCAGCTGCGCCACGCCGTAGCCGCGGTGGCCGTCGAGGGCGGCCAGGAGCTTCTCGCGCACCTGCGCGAGCTCGTCGGCCGGCAGGGCCAGCAGCTGCCGGCCGAGTGCGCTGAAGCCGGCGAGCGCCTGCAGGCCGTTGCCGGCGGCATCGGGGCCAAAGCGGCCGGCGGCGAGCCACGCACGGCGCGCGGCGGCCTGGCTGCGCAGTTCTTCGAGCAGGGCCGACTTGCCGGCACCCGCCTCGCCGTGCAGCCACAGCCACGGCTTGCGGCCCTGCGCGGCGGCGTCGAGCGCGGCGCGCAGGCCCTCGGTCTCGGCCTCGCGGCCCAGCAGCGCGGCCGGCGCCTTGAGTTCGGCGCCGAAGTCGTAGGCCCCGAGCTCGAAGCTCGCCGCCTCGCCCTGCTCCAGCGCGCGCAGGAGGCGCTGCAGGTCCTGCGCCAGGCCTTCTGCGCTCTGGTAGCGGCGATCCGGCTCCTTGGCGAGCAGGCGCATCACGATGTCGGGGAGCAGCCGCGGCAGCTCGGGCGCGAGCACCACCGGCGCCTCGGGCTCCTGCACCAGGTGCGCGTGCACGAGCTCCAGCAGGTCTTCGGTCTCGAACGGCTTGCGGCCGGTGAAGAGCTGGTAGAGCGTGACGCCGAACGAATAGAGGTCCGACCGCTCGTCGGGCGCGCGGCCGGTGCGGCCGGTGTGCTCGGGCGACATGTAAGCCCAGGTGCCGGCGATCTCGGCCTCGGCGGCGGCGGGCGCGCCGGGTGCGGCCTGGCCCTTGAGCACCGAGATGTTGAAGTCGATCAGCGTGGGCGCCAGCGTCTCGGGGTGGATCAGCAGGTTGCCCGGGCCGATGTCCTTGTGAATGACGCCGGCGCGGTGCACGTCGGCGAGGATGCGCGCCGACGCGAGCGCATAGGCCACGGCTTGCGGCACCGTGAGGCTGCGATCGCGCATGAACTCGGCCAGGGCGAGCGCGCCGTCGTCGCGCAGCAGGAGCGTGTCCGCGGCGGGCGTGTCCAGCACGGCCGGCACGCCGGCCACGTGCGCCAGACGGCGCAGCATGGCGACCTCGTGGCCCAGGCGGCGCACCGCCGGCGCCCCCAGCGCCTGCTTGACCACCACCGGGCGGCCGTCGGCCCCCGGTCTGCGCAGCACGCAGGCCTGCTCGGTGCGGTAGAGCACCTCCTCGGCCGGCGGGGTCTGGGGCGCGTGGGCGGCGGGCTTGTCTCTTGGAGTCATTGGAAGCGGACCTTGTGGTGTCTGGCAGAGCGAGGACCCGGCGCGAGCACGCCCGGGACGGCTCAGTCGATATCGGCCCGCCCCCGCGCGGATTGAGACGGGTAAGCACCAAGCGTTTCGACAGCTACGTCACGAAAGCCGTGCCCTATGCTCGCGACCGAGCGCTACAGCGTGATTTGTGCATGCCCGGTCAGAACCAGAACGACGAACCCACCCCGCGGGCGCGACGCATGTCGCCGCAGGCGCGGCGCGAGCAGATCCTCGACAGCGCGGTCACGTACCTCGTGGAACAGGGGCTGTCGACCTTCACGCTCGAGAACGTCGCCCAGCAGGCCGGCGTGAGCAAGCCGCTCGTCTACAAGTACTTCACGCGGCGCGAAGACCTGCTCAAGGCGGTGCTGGAGCGCGAGTACAGCTACCTCGGGCGCCACAAGCTCGACGTGCTGCCCGATGAAGTCCCGATGGAGCCGCTGATCCGCGCGTCCAACCGCAACGCCTTCAACTATCTGTATGAGCGCGGGCCCATCATCCGGCTGCTGGCGGGCGACCGCAGCGTCGCCCAGCTCGTGCACCAGCGCGAGCGCGACGAGCGCAGCGCCATCACCGGGCACTTCATCAAGCGGCTGATGAAGACCTACGGCCTGCCCGAAGACGTGGCCTTCGTGTGCACGGTGATGACGGTCAACGCCCCCATCCTCTCGGCCCGCGCGCTCAAGCGCGCCGGCATCAGCGCCGAGCGGGCTGCGCAGATCTGGAGCGATTTCGCGATGGGCGGCTGGCAGGCGCTGCGGCAGGCGCACGAAGCCGGCGGCCCGAAGACCGGCCCGGACCCCGCGCCGGCCCCGCCGCCCTCGCCCCCGGCGCCCCGCAAGCGGCGACCCTGAGCCCGGCCGGCCCCAAAGGCCCCGCCTTTCTCCGGGTTGCCCCGGGCGCGCGTTATTACACGATCCTTATACTAAGTCCAGACCCTCATCCCGCAGGGCACAGGAGACATGCGATGACCTACGCCGCCCACCGCGTCTGCCACGACGCGGACAGCCACATCATGGAGACGGTCGATTGGATCGCCCGCCACACCGACCCCGCGCTGCGCGACCGGATGCCGCCGCTCAACCTGTCGAAATCGGCGACCAACAGCTACGAGTTCATCCACCAGGAGGTCGAGAAACAGAAGGAGCGTGCCGCCCGCGGCGAGCAGCCACGCGACGTGGTGCAAGGCCTGAAGGGCTGGCGTGCACCGGGCGCCTTCGACGCGGCCGAGCGCCGTGCCGCGCTCGACGACCTGGGCTTTCATCGCCAGCTCGTCTTTTCGACCTTCTCCGCCGGCCAGTACCTCTACCAGGACGACCTGGACGTGCGCTACGGCGGCATCCGCGCCCACAACCGCGCGATGGGCGAGTTCTGCGGCGGCGACGAGCGGCTGATCGCCGTCGGCCAGCTCTCGCTCGCAGATCCGAAGCGCTGCGTCGAGGAGATGCACGAGGGCGTGCGGCTGGGGTGCGGCGCCTTCTGGGTCCCGGGCATGCCAGCGGGCAACAAGTCGCCGGGTCATCCCGATCTCGACATCGTCTGGCAGGCCTTCTGCGACCTGCGCGTGCCCTTCATGCTGCACGTGGGACCGAACAGCAAGACCAAGATCCCCGAATACGAGAACAACGGCCAGCCCAAGCCCAAGGACATCACCGGCGCCGAGGACGGCGAGAACCTGCGCGTGCGCGACTTCATGCTGCTGTCGATCGCGCCGCAGCAGTTCCTGACCGCGCTCGTCTTCGACGGCGTGTTCGAGCGCTTCCCCAAGCTCAGGGGCGGCGTGATCGAGCTCGGCGCCGGCTGGGTGCCCGAGTACCTGCGCACGCTCGACCTGGCCCAGCGCATCTTCAAGAAGGGCGACCCGACGCTCGCCGCCATGCCGATGAAGCCCTCGGAGTACATCCGCCGGGCGGTGAAGTTCACGCCCTTCCCCGGCGAGGACGTGGGCCGCATGATCCGCGACGCCGGGCCGGAGCTCTTCCTCTTCTCCAGCGACTACCCGCACCCGGAGGGCACCAACGACCCGATCGGGCGCTTCGAGCGCACCTTTGCCGAGATCAGCGAGGAAGCGAAGGAGATGTTCTACCGGACCAACTTCGAGCAGATGATGGCCGTGCCTGCGTAAGCCGGACCACCCTTCCCACCGCATCCCAGGAATCGCCCATGCCCCACCACGGCCTCGACACCGACCGCCTCGCCCTCATCACCGAGCACCTCGACCGCCACTACATCCAGCCCGGCAAGCTCGTCGGCTGCCAGACGCTGGTGGCCCGGCGCGGCAAGGTGGCCTACCAGAGCGCGCTGGGCATGGCCGACCGCGAGCGCAACACGCCGCTGCGTGACGACACCATCTTCCGCATCTACTCGATGACCAAGCCGATCACCTCGATCGCGCTCATGAAGCTGCACGAGCAGGGGCACTTCCAGCTCAACGACCCGGTGTCGCGCTACCTGCCCGAATGGAAAGACCAGCGCGTCTGGGTGTCGGGCGCGGGGCCCGCGATGGAGACCAAGGCGCCGGAGCGCCCGGTGAGCTTCCGCCACCTGCTCAACCACAGCGGCGGCATCACCTACGGCGGCGGGCCGATCGCGCTGCCCGGCGCCGCGCTGCACCCGGTCGACCAGGTCTACGCCGACCTCGGCCTCACGCGCGGCGCCCGCCAGGACCTGGAGAGCTTCGTGAAGAAGCTCGGCCAGGTGCCGCTGCGCTACGAGCCGGGCGAGCGCTGGATGTACTCCTTCTCGACCGACGTCTGCGGCTACCTGGTGCAGGCCATCTCGGGCATGCCCTTCGAGGACTACCTGCAGAAGCACATCTTCGAGCCGCTCGGCATGAAGGACACCGCCTTCCAGATCGCGCCGGAGAAGGTCGACCGCTTTGCCGCCAACTACGTGCGCCGCGAGGACAAGTCGCTCGCCGTGATGGACGACCCGCAGAAGAGCACCTACGCCAGGCCGCCGGTCTTCGTCTCGGGCGGCGGCGGGCTCGTCAGCACGATGGCCGACTACCACCGCTTCTGCGAGATGCTGCGCCGCGGCGGCGAGCTCGATGGCGTGCGCATCATCGGCCCGCGCACGCTGCGCCTCATGACGCAGAACCACCTCGCCGGCGGCCAGGACCTGACCCAGGTGGCCATCGGCAACTTCTCCGAGACCGCCAACGAAGGCATCGGCTTCGGCCTCGGCTTCGCCACGACGCTCGGCGAGGTCGCGGCGGGCAGCTACGGCCCGGGCGACTACTACTGGGGCGGCATGGCCTCGACTATCTTCTGGGTCGATCCGAACGAGGACCTGATCGTCATCTTCATGACGCAGCTCGTGCCCTCGGGCACCTTCAACATCCGCGGGCAGCTCAAGAATCTCGTGTACTCGGCGATCGTGGATTGATTTCCCGACCCGCTTTGACGGCCATCAAGCGGGGGGATGGCGCTCGGGGTAAGGTTCGGCCCGTGTCACAGAACCGGAGAACTCCAAGATGAAGACCCTCCTTGCCGTCGATGGCAGCGCATACACCGAGCGCATGCTGGCCTACGTCGCCGCTCATCCCGAGCTGCTCGGCGCTGGCCGCGAGATCAGCGTGCTGACCGTCACCACGGCGGTGCCGCCGCTCGTGACCGGCTACATCGACAAGGCGTCGCTGCAGACCTACTACAGCGACCAGGCCGAGGAAACGTTCAAGACCGTGCGTGCCTTCATCGACCAGCAGGGCTGGAAGGCCAGCTACCTCACGAAGGTGGGCAACGCCGCCGACTGCATCGCCGCCACCGCCAAGGAAGGCGGATACGACCTCGTCGTGATGGGCTCGCACGGCCACTCCGCGCTCGGCTCGCTCGTGATGGGGTCGGTGACCTCGCGCGTGCTGGCCAACTGCGAGACGGCCCTGCTCATCGTTCGCTGACGGTCGCGTCCTCGGCCTTCTTCGCGCCGCGCAGGTTGAGCAGGAACAGCCCGACCTGCAGCACGATGAGGGCATACGCCTGGTCGTGCCAGCCCCAGACGATCCACAGCACGTTGCTCGCGATGAAGCACCAGAAGCCGACGCTTCGGCGGCGTGCTCTGGTCGAGGCGACCAGCCAGGCGGCAATCAGTGTCACGGCCATCGCAGGCCATTGCAAGGCATTGAGAAATTCATCCATGACGCGAGCATCGGCGAGGCGCGGCGCTCGCGCACGCCGTGGCACGATGGCCTTGCATCCCGTGGGGCCGGCGGCTGAAGCGGCCGGCCTCGCAGCTTCCATCAGGAGGACCCCATGAAGATCCTGTTGCCGGTGGACGGCTCCGAACATTCGCTCGATGCCGTGCGCCACGTCATCGAACTCTCCCGCCACGGGCTGGACGTCAGCGTCGTGCTCATCAACGTGCAGGAGCCGACCTATCTCTACGAGATGGTGCTCGCCCCCAGCGCCGACGTGCTCGAGCGCGTGACCGGCGCGGCCGGCAACCACTCGCTCGCCGACGCGGAGGACCTGCTGCGCCAGGCCGACGTGCCGTTCGAGAAGGAGCTGCTGAGCGGCGAGCCCGGCCCGACCATCCTCGAAGCCGGCGAGCGCTACGACTGCGACGTGGTGGTGATGGGCGCGCGGGGCCGCGGCGCGCTGCGCAGTGCGCTGCTGGGCTCGGTCTCGCAGAAGGTGCTGCGGGGCTCGCCGGTGCCGGTGACCGTGGTCAAGAGCGGGCAGTCGCACTGGGTGCAGAACGAATCGGAGTGAGCGGCGCACGCCCCTCGCGATTTGCTGCGGGTGCAGCATGCGATGGGCTTGCAACTCACGGTGGTTCTCGGGCATTGCTTGTTCGCCGGCCAGCCAACGGCTATGTTTGCTGCCCGGGCCTCGGTCCTCGACCCGCCCGCCGTTCTCGCAGCCCTTTCCTTGTGCCACGCGCTTGCCGTGCGAGCCGACACCCGCCCCTTGGGGGTGTGGGCGCAGCACGCGATGGAGATCTGCATGACGAGCCGCCAACCGGAGCCCCCGTCCCGCCCGGCCGATCCGGACATGATCCTGATGGCCCTTTTCCAGAGCCGCCTGCGCGAGCGATCGCGCTACCTCGGGGAAGAGATCCGCGCGCAGCGCTCGCGCCTGTCAGCCCATGCGCAACGCGCCCGCGGTGAAGGCCGCGGCGACGACGGGGGCGCGCTGCTCGCCCGCATCGAGCGGGCCGAACAGGCGCTCGCCGCGGTGCAGCAAGCGCAGGAGCGCATCGGGCACGGGCGCTACGGCCTGTGCGACGAGTGCCAGTCGCCGATCGGCTGGGACGAGTTGCTCGAAGCGCCGGAGCAGACCGTGTGCGGCAATTGCAGCCGCTTCGGCGACCTGGAGCCGCTCACGAGCCGCATCTGAGGCGCATGCCTCGCGTCAGCCCGCCGCCTCCCTGGCCGGCGCGGCGGCGCGGCCGGGCGCAGAGAACTCCATGACGCCGTCGTCGAGGCGCCCGAAGCGCAGCGTGATGAGGTCGCGGAGGTAGTTCTGGTACAGCCGCCACGGCGCCTTCGAGCCCTGCTTGGGCAGGATGGCCGCTGCGCGCTGCACGTAGCCCGAGGTGAAGTCGATCCAGGGCTCGGGGTGGACCTGCGGATCGCGGTTGCGCGGGGTGCACTGGCGATGGCCGTGCCGATCCATGTGGTTGAGCAGGCGGCACACGTATTCGCAGGTCAGGTCGCACTTGAGCGTCCACGACGCGTTGGTGTAGCCGAAGCACGAGGCGAGGTTGGGCACGTCGCTGAACATCGCACCCTTGTAGCCCATGGTCTGCGAGCCTTCGACCTTGCGGCCGTCCACGCGCAGCTCCAGGTCACCGAGCGAGGCGAGCACCAGGCCGGTCGCGGTGACGACGAGGTCGGCCTCGAGCTCGGCGCCCGACCGGAGCTTCAGGCCGCGCTCGGTGAAGGTCTCGATCTCGTCGGTCACGACCGATGCCTTGCCCACGTAGAGCATGCGGAAGAGATCGCCGTCGGGCACCAGGCACAGGCGCTGGTCCCAGGGGTTGTAGCGCGGGGTGAAATGCCGCGCCACGTCGACCTTGGAGCCGATCGCGGCCCGGATGCCATCGACGATGAACTTCTTCACCTGTGCCGGCCGGCGCCGCGCGAGCCGGTAGAAGTACATCGACAGCAGCACGTTCTTCCAGCGCGTGAGCGCGTAGGCCCAGCGCACCGGCAGCACGCGGCGCAGCGCGTTGGCGATGCGGTCCTCGGCCGGGCGCGAGACCACGTAGGTCGGCGAACGCTGGAGCATGGTCACGTGCGCCGCGGTCTTGGCCATCTCGGGGACCAGCGTGACGGCGGTCGCGCCGCTGCCGATCACGACCACGCGCTTGCCGGCGTAGTCGATGTCGCTCGTCCACTTCTGCGGGTGCACCAGGCGGCCGGTGTAACGCTCCATGCCGGGGAAGTCCGGCAGGTAGCCGGCGTCGTAGCGGTAGTAGCCGCTGCACATGAAGAGGAAGTTGCAGCGGTGGTGGAGGCGCTCGCCGGTGCCGACGAGCTCGATCTCCACCGTCCACGTGGCGTCGGCCGACGACCATGAGGCGCCCACCACCTTGTGGCCGTAGCGGATGTGGCGGTCGATGTCGTGCTCGGCCGCCGTCTCGCGGATGTAGCCGAGGATGCTGGGGCCGTCGGCGATGGCCTTGGCGTTCGTCCAGGGCTTGAAGCGGTAGCCGAGGGTGTACATGTCGGAGTCGGAGCGGATCCCCGGGTAACGGAAGAGATCCCAGGTGCCGCCGCTGGCCGCGCGCGCCTCGAGGATGAGATAGCGGCGGCCGGGGCATTCTTTCTGCAGGTGCACCGCCGCGCCGATGCCCGACAGGCCGGCGCCGACGATCAGCACGTCGGTGTATGGAAGGGTCATGGAGCGCGTCTCGCTGAGGTCAGGCCGCCGCACGCGGGCGATGCGGGAAGTCTAAGGTCTGCACCTTATGCAGGCCTCCGGCGGCCTTGCCGTTCCGCGGTGACGGGGCCGGATCGATATGCCGGGAGGCCCCGTGGATAACCTTCATTCGCATGGGACATATCGAGCAGTGGCGCGGCGATCTGCCAACTCCATCACGCCACGCGCAGGGTGTATCGGCATCGACGCCACAACGCCTCAACCATGAATCGGGGTGTACCCGCATCCATGCTGTTAGGGATGTTGGACGCCGCTTCTTTGACTCAACAATACCGGCTCGCCGGACGGCCGTGCGCTTGTGCAGCCGCCCAGACGGATCCACAAAGTTGGGGGCCTACGATGAGCCAGACGTTGTTGACCGGCACATCCCCACGGGCCGAGAAGCCTGCGCGCAAGATGTCCAAACTCCTCATCGTCGACGACCACGCGCTCGTGCGCGTGGGCATCGTCACCAGCCTCGGCGCCATCGACAACGCGAACCTGCAGCTCCTCGAAGCGAGCACCCTGCACGACGCGATGGAGCTCTACCGCCACGAGCCCGACATCGACCTGGTGCTGCTCGACCTCAACATGCCCGACTGCAAGGGCCTGCAGGGGCTCAAGCAGTTCGTCGAGACCTACCCCGACGCCCGCGTGGCCGTGATCAGCGGCACGCAGGACGAATTCGTGATCGGCCAGGTGCGCGCGCTCGGCGCGGTGGGCTACGTCACCAAGGGCCAGGCGCCTCGCGCCATGTGCGACACGGTGATGGGCCTCCTGGCCGCGGCGCAGGGCACGGCCACGGCGCCCTTCCCGCGCTTTCCGAGCTCTTCGCGCTACGACCGCGTGGCCGAGCTCGGCCCGCGCCACCTCGAGATCCTGGAGCTCGTGCTCTCGGGATGCTCCAACCAGGAAATCAGCACCGCCACCGGTCTCTCGCTGGGCACGATCAAGAACTACGTGTCGACCATCCTCCTCGCGCTGGACGTCAAGTCGCGCTCGCACCTGATCAGCCTCTTCCGGTAAGTGGCGTTCCTGCTCACGCCGTCCAACGCCGGCGGCGCCTTGCCGCCCACCGCCGCCGACGAAGGGCCTGAGCGCCGCCGCGAGCGCACCCGCGCCTCGCAGCTGATGAAGCTGCTGCGCCACAGCGACCTGGCCGTCACCCTGCTCGCCGGGCTGGCGGTGGCCTGCTGGCTCTCCTTCCTCGTGTGGATGCCAGCGCACCGCGGCATCTGGCTGTGGGCCGTGATGGTGCATGCGGTGCAGGGGCTGCATGCGTGGCTCTACCGGGCCTTCAAGCGCGCCGGCCGCAACGCCCTCACCCAGCCCGGTCCCTGGCTGCACCAGTACCTCGGCGTGGTGGTGCTGACCGCCATCAGCTGGGGGCTGGCGCCCATCCTCCTGCTGCAGGACATGCGCTGGCTGCCGCTGACGCCGATCGTGCTGGTGCTGCTCGCCCTCGCGGCCACGGGCGCGCACAAGGTGGCCGCGCACCGCTTCGCGATCTACCTGTGGCTCGCGCCGCTGCTGCTGCCGCTCACGGCCTTCCTCAGCTGGCTGGGCACGCCGGCCACGCTCGCGATGGCGCCCTTGATCGGCGCCTTCCTGCTGGCCTGCCTGTACCTGGCGGTGGGCCGCCATCGCCTGCTGATGAAGGAGCTGCAGACCAAGCTCGACAACGACGCCCTGGTGCGCGCCCTGCGCCAGCAGGTGGTGCTGGTGGAGCAGGCCAACCGCGAGAAGAGCCGCTTCCTCGCCTCGGCCAGCCACGACCTGCGCCAGCCCATGCACGCGCTCGGGCTCTTCACCGCCACGCTGGAGAAACGCCTGCACGGCACGGCGCTGCAGCCGCTGGTGAAGAACATGATCCGCTCCATCGACGCGCTGGAACAGAGCTTCACCTCCATGCTCGACATCTCCAAGCTCGATGCCGGCGTGATCGAGCCGAACCTGCAGCCCTTCCCGATCCGCGACCTCTTCCGCGTGCTGCACATGCACTGCGCCGGCCAGGCCGAGGAGCTCGGCCTCGGCCTGCGCTTCAAGGCCGGCGGCAAGATCGTGATGAGCGATCCGCACCTGCTCGAGCGCGTGCTCTCCAACCTCATCCACAACGCCATCCGCTACACGCAGGAAGGCGGCATCGTGGTCGTCGCCCGCACCCGCGCCGACGCCATCAGCGTGGAGGTCTGGGACACGGGCATCGGCATTCCCGAGGACGAGGTGCCCCGGGTCTTCGACGAGTTCTACCAGGTGGACAACCCCGGACGCGACCGCTCGCGCGGGCTCGGCATGGGCCTGGCCATCGTCAAGCGGCTCGTGCTGCTCATGGGGCACCAGCTGGAGGTGGCCTCCACGCCGGGGCGCGGCACGGTGTTTCGCATCCTCATCAAGGCGACGCCCTTCGACGAGATGGACAACGTGGCCGTGGCCGCCGACACCGTGCCCTCCCCGATCGATGCCAGCCGCACGCTGCTCCTGATCGACGACGAGGAGAGCATCCGCATCGGCATGCGCGGCCTGCTGGAGACCTGGGGCTACGAGGTCCTGACCGCCGCGACCATCCACGAGGCGTGCACCGAAGTGAGGCGCCATGCCGGCGTGATCGACATGGTGCTCTCCGACCTGCGCCTGGCCGACGGCGAAGACGGCATCGATGCGATCGAGCGCGTGCGCGCCGTCTACGGCGCGCCGTTGCCGGCCATGCTCATCACCGGCGACACCTCGCCCGACGAGGTCAAACGCGTGCACGACAGCGGCCACCAGGTGCTCTTCAAGCCGGTGCGCACCAAGGAGCTGTACGCGGTGCTGCGCGGCGTTCCCTGAGCGGCGCAACCCACAAAGACAGGAGGCGTCGCCTCACCTTGGTCACTTTGAGTGACCGAGGTCGGCTCCTAGCATGGCGCGATCACTCAGGAAGGGGACGCTCGTGAGGGCATTGCATCGCACCATCCTGGTGGCCACGGTGGCGGCGCTCGGCGCGCTGGCCGTGTCCGCCCGAGCGCAGGAGGGCCTGGCGCCGGCCAGCAGCGTGGCGCGCGACGCCCTCGCCCGGCACCGCGACGCCCACGGCCTGCTCGCCCTCACCGCCGAGGGCCGCACCCTCTACGAGCGCGACGCCATCAAGCTCGACGGCTACGCCTACTGCGGCCGCTCGGTGGCGCTCGCCGAGCAGGGCGAGTTCCGCCAGAGCATCCGCGCCGCGAGCAAGGCGCTGCACATCGGCGCCGCCACCGACAACGAAGACCTGCGCGCCCTCGCCCAGCGCGACCTCGCCATCGCCTACAGCTACGCCGGCCTGCTGGACGAGGCCGAGCGCTACGCCCGGGGCGCGCTCGCCCTCGAGGCCAGGAACCCGGCGCAGGCCCACGCCCCCTCGCACAAGGTGCTGGGCGACGTGGCCGTGCGCCGCGGGCGTCATGGCGATGCGGCCGAGGCCTACCAGCGCAGCCTGGCCCTCGCGAGCGACCGCTTCCGCCCGCTGGTGCAGGTCTCGCTCGCCAACGCCTACACCGCCGCCGGCCGCGCGAATGAAGCGCTCGAACAACTCGACCGCCTGCCCCGGCCCGAGGCCGACCGGCTCGGCGTCTTCCACCTGCGCAGCCGCGCCAATGCGCTGCTGGCCGCCGGCCACGCCGACGAGGCCCGCCGCCTGTTCGAGCGCGCCGCGCGCGAGGCGAGCGGCACCGACGCGCTCTACCACCGACTCTGGGCGACCGAAGGCCTGGGGCGCGTGGAGCTGCACCGTGGCAACCAGGCCGCAGCGCTCCAGGCGTACCTGCAGACCGTGCAACTGGCCGAGCAGCTGCGCGGCAAGTTCCACAGCGACGAATTCAAGACCGGCCTCTTCGGCGACATCCGCAAGGTCTTCGACACCGCACTTGACCTCGCGATCACGCAGCGCGATTTCGAATCGGCCTGGGTGCTGTCGGAGGCGTCGCGCTCGCGGCAGCTCCTCGACGCGGTGCGCGAGCGCGCCGCCGACAGCTACGCTGCCGAGCGCATCGGCCTGGCCGAGCTGCAGGGCAAGCTCGGCGCGGGAGAAGGCGTGCTGCAGTTCCACGTGCTCGACCAGCGCAGCGTGGTCTGGCTGGTCACCCGCAGCGGCCTGTCGGCCGCCGTCATCCCGCAGGGCCAGCGGGCGCTTGCGCCGATGGTCGAGAACTTCCGCAGCAGCGTGATCGAACGCCGGCGCGACACTGCCTCGCTCGCGGCGCAGCTCTACCAGGCGCTGCTCGCGGAGGTGGACCTCGCGCCCGCCGTGCGCCTGTACGTCGTGCCGCACGGCCCGCTGCACTACCTGCCCTTCCAGGCGCTGCACGACGGCCGCGGCTACCTGATCGAGCGCAGCGCGCTCACCGTCTGGCCCTCGGCCGCCGTGGGCGCCCGGCTGCTCGCGCGCGGCCCGGCGCCGGCGCCACGGTTGCTCGGCTTCGGCAACCCGAGCACCGACAGGAACGTGCCGCTGCCCGGCGCCGAGCGCGAGGTGCAGCAGGTCGCCCGGCTCTTCGCCGACAGCGAGGTCTACGTCCAGGACACGGCCACCAAGGAGCGCTTCAAGGCGCACTCCGGCCGCGCCAGCATGGTCCACGTGGCCGCGCATGCCGAGCTCGACGAGGTGGATCCGCTCTTCTCGCGCATCCTCTTCGCGAGCTCCGCGAGCGAGCCGGGCCTGCTCGAAGCCCGCGAGATCTACGGGCTCGACCTGCGCGGCGTGCGGCTCATCACCCTCTCGGCCTGCGAGAGCGGCCTCGGCCGCGTGGCGCGCGGCGACGAGATCATCGGCTTCACCCGCTCGCTGCTCTCGGCCGGGGCGTCCAGCATCGTCGCGTCGCTCTGGCCGGTGGCCGACGACTCCACCGATCTCCTGATGGGCCGCCTCTACCGCGAGCTCGCCGCCGGGCGCGACCTGATGGCCGGCATGCAGGCCGCGCAGCTGGAGGTGCAGAAGAACCGGCGCTACGCGCATCCCTTCTTCTGGGCCCCCTTCAACGTGATCGGCAACGGCCGGCTGGTGCTCGGCGGGAGCCCCTCATGAGGCGCCCCGTGATCACGATGCTCGCCGCCTGCAGCACGCTCGCCGCGCAGGCCCAGGCGCCCGCCCCGCTGCGCAACGCCCCGCCCGAGCCGGCCGCCGCCGCCTCGGCGCCGAGCCTCGCGCCCACCGACCCGCGGGCGCGCTTCCTCCTGAAGGAGGTGCGCTTCACGCCGACGCGGGCCATGCCGCTCGCCGAGCTGCAGGCCATCGTGCAGCCCTTCGTCGGCCGCGAGATCGATGCGACCGACCTCACCGTCATCGCGACCGCCCTGCGCCGCCACTTCGAGCAGCGCGGCTACGGCATGGCCGGCATCGGCTATCCGTCGCAGGACCTGAGCGCCGGCTTGCTGCAGATCGCCATCGTCGAGCCGCAGGTGGCGCAGCTCAGCATCGAGACCTCGCCCGTACCGCCCGTCTCGCCCGAGCGCACGACCCGCGTGCTGGCGTCGGCCGGCGTGCACCGCGGCCAGCCGCTCGACCTGCAGGCGCTCGACCGGGCCATGTACACCCTCAACGACTGGCCCGGCGTGGCCGCGCGCGCGACGCTCATGCCCACCGGCGACGAGGGCCTGTACAAGGTCGCGGTGCAGACCGAGCGCCGCCGGGCGTGGGACGCCAGCGTCGACTTCGACAACCACGGCTCCTCGGCGAGCGGCCGCTACCGCCTGGGCACGCTGCTGCGCTGGAACAACCCGTCGGGCATCGGCGACAACCTCGACCTGCGCCTGCTCGCCTCGAGCGGCGCCGGCACCACCGTCGGCCGCCTCGGCTACGAGGCGCCGATCGGGCCCACGCCGTGGCGCGCCGGCGTCGGCTACTCGCGCGTGGGCTACGAGCTGAGCGAGGAGTTCGCCGGCGCGACCGGCAGCGCCGACGTGGTCGACGCCTCGCTCTCCTACCCCCTGCTGCGCGGCCGCGAGCGCAACGTGGTCGTGCGCACGGCGCTGCAGCACAAGCGGCTCGAAGACGACATCGCCGGCCTCGTGAGCTCCGACAAGTCCATCACCGCGCTCGACCTCACGGCCGCCTTCGAGGCGCGTGACGGCTGGGGCGGCGGGGGCTACACCGGCGGCAGCGTGGGCCTGATGGCCGGGCGCCTGGAGTACGACAGCGCACCCGACCCGGGCGCCCCGCAGGGCGGCTTCGTCAAGCTGAGCCTGCAGGCCTCGCGCCTGCAGGCGCTCGGGCGCGGCTTCTCGCTGCTCACGGGCCTCGCGGGGCAATGGACCGACCAGGCGCTCGACAACGCCGAGCGCTTCACCCTCGGCGGCGACAAGGGCGTGCGCGGCTACCCGGTGGCCGAAGGCTCCAGCGACCTGGGCGCCATCGTCAACCTGGAGCTGCGCTACTGGGTCGGCCCCGCCTGGAGCGCCTACGGCTTCTACGACTGGGGCCACGGGCGCGACAAGTCGCGCGACGCGCTCGTCGGCCAGCAGCGGCGCACGCTGCGCGGCTACGGGCTCGGGGTGCAGTTCACCGACCCGAGCCTCTTCACGCTGAAGGCCAGCGTTGCACTGCGCGGCAAGGAGCCGGTGCGCTCCGAGCCCGACAACCCCAAGGCGCGCCTGCTGGTGCAAGTCCAACGCTCGTTCTGAGGAGCCGCCCATGCGTGCCTCGTTCACCTTCCGACACACCCCGATCGCGCTGTGCGCCCTGATGGCCCTGGGCGCCCTGCCCGCCCAGGCCCAGGTGACGGCCAACACGCTGCCGGTCGTGCGACCGGGCGGCGCCGTCATCAACGCCACCGTCGGCACGCCGGCCGGCAACACGCTCGCCATCACGCAGACGCCGAGCGCCGGCAACCGCGGGCTGATCGAGTGGTCGAGCTTCTCCATCGGCAGTGCCGCGCGCGTCAACATCACGCAGCCCAACGCGCAGAGCCTGCTGGTCAACCGCGTGGTCGGCGCCGGCAACGGCCCGTCCGCGAGCGAGATCCACGGCAGCCTCAGCGCCAACGGGCGCGTCATGCTGATCAATCCGGCGGGCGTGATGTTCGGCGCGAGCGCGCAGGTCTCGGCCGGCTCGCTGGTGGCGAGTGCGCTCGACCTCGCGCCGGGCATGACGGCCGACAACTACGCGAGCCTCGTCGGCGGCGCCGACATCGCGCTCAGCGGCGGGGCCGGCCCCGTCTGGGTCGATGCGGCGAACGCCCAGGACCGGCCGCAGATCCAGGTCAGCGAAGGCGGCTCCATCGTGCTCATCAGCCAGTCCGAGGTCAGCACGTCGGGCGTGATGGCGGCGCCGCGCGGCGAGATCAACATGAGCACCGCCTCCGAGGCCCTGCTGCGCCCGGTCGGCACGAGCGGCTACGTCCAGGTGCTCGCCACCACGCCGGCCGAGGCCGGCTCGAGCCAGCTGTCGACCGGCCACGGCTCGCAGACGACGGCCGCCGGCGGGCGCATCGTGATCGGCGGGCAGCCGGGCGCAGTAGCCAGCGGGCGGGCCGACAGCATCTCGCTCTACGGCGAGCTGAGCACCGACGGCGGCACCGGCAACGGCGGCAGCATCCACGCGGACGCCGGCGCCGGCGGCACGCTCTGGATCAGCGACGCGAGGATCAGCGCCTCCAGCGCGGGCGGGCGCGGCGGCTCCGTCACGCTGCGCGGCGACCAGATCCGCCTGGAGCGCGGCGAAGCGAACGAAGGCCCGGAGGTGCTGGCCGAGGGCGCGACCGGCGGCGGCGAGATCCGCATCGGCGGCAACGCGACCCGCGCCCTGCTGGTGAGCGACACCGTGCTGCTGTCGGCCGATGCCACGCGCCACGGCGACGGGGGCCTCGTCTCGCTGCACGCCATGTACCACGACGCGAGCTCGCCCTACCAGACCCCGCGCTACGACTTCGGCGTGACCGAGGTCTACGGCACCGTGCGCGCACGCGGCGGCGCCGACGGCGGCAACGGCGGGCAGATCGAGACCTCGGGGATGGCGGTCACCACGGCGCTCGCCAACTCGGGCGGCGTGTACCGCCGCGGCACCGTCGACGCGCGTGCGCGCGCGGCCGGCGGCAGCGCCGGCACCTGGACGCTGGATCCGTTCGACGTGACGATCTCCAACGACGCCCCGCAGGACGTCGCGGGCAGCTTCGAGCCCATCGGCCCGGGCGCCAACGTGCAGGCGAGCGACATCGAGGCCGCGCTCAACGCCGGCACCAGCGTCGTGATCTCCACCGACGCCGGCGGCGCCGGCACGCAGGCGGGCCACATCACCGTGGCGCCCGACACCGTGATCGCGCCCACGGCCGTGAGCGGCAACCCCACGCTCACGCTGCGCGCCAACCACAACATCCTGATCGAGGCCGCCACCATCGCGGCGGCCGGCACCGGCTCGCTCAACGTGCACCTCCACGCCGACAGCGACGGCAACGGCAGCGGCGGCATCACCCTGCTCGACACCACCCTCCGCACCAACGGCGGCTCGGTGGTGGCCAGCGGCGGTCTCGACCCGGCCACCGGCCACGCGCGCGGCGACGCCTCCAGCAGCGCGGTGGCGGTGCTCAACAGCACCATCGACACCCGCAACACGCAGACCGAGACCGCAGGCGACGTCACCCTGCGCGGCCGCGGCGCCACCGTGCCCGGGGCGCCCGCCGCCGTGACGATCGACGACAGCACGCTGCGGGTCGGGGCGCTCACCATCGACGGCCGATCGAGCCACGGCACCGCGGTCTTGCTCAACGGCCTCTATGCCGAAACCACCGCAGGCGGCGCCGACATCCGTGGCATCGCCACGCGGACCGACAGCTCGACCGCCGACCTGATCGGCATCGACGTGAGCGCTGTGCTCTACAGCCGCACCGGCACCGTCACGCTCGCCGGGCGCGGAGACGACGCGGGGCTCGCCTCCTCCGGCGCCACCGGCCTGCGCATCGACGACCTGGCGATCGGCATGGGCGGCGACACCCGTGGCCGCATCCAGCTCGTCGGCCAGTCGACGGGCGGATCGACCGCCGCGGGCCTCCAGATGGCCGGCCCGAGCAGCCGCGTGATCGTCGACGGCGGAGACGGCGGCACGGCGCACGCCGACCTGGTCGTGGGCGCGCTGTCGGACCTGCGCGAGAACTCGCTCGAACTCGGCGTGGCCGGCGCGGCGCCCAGCATCCGCATCACCGGCACCGCGAACTTCCGCCCGCTGGGCGTGGACGGCGCGACCGGCGCGATCGTCGAGCAGACCGCGGTGCCGATCTCGATCATCCCGACCGGCTCCAACCTCGGCGCCGGCACCTACACCGTGCAGTCGTCGCTGCTGGGCGGCGAAGGCGCCATCGTCGCCGGCGAGGGCAAGGTCGTCGGCTCGAGCGCTCACGTGGGCGCCATCGCGGTGGACAGCGCCGCCTTCACGTCCACCATGGGCACACGCCTCACGCTGCAGAACGAAGGCGGCGGCTCGCAGGGCATCCATCTCGGCGCCGGCAACCACTTCGACACGCTCGGGCTGCTGAGCACCGGCAACGTCACGCAGGGCGGGGGCGGCATCGACGCGCTCGAACTCGTGGTCCGCGGCGGCCCGACCAGCAGCGTGACGCTCGACACCACGTCCAACCAGATCGGCGTGCTGGCCTTCGAGGCGCTGGGGGCGCTCACGGTGCTCTCGGGCGGCACCCTCACGGTGGACGCGGCGAGCGCGCCCGCCTACGACGCCGCCGCCGACCGCTACGCGCCCATCGCCCTCACGTCGAGCACCGGCGGCAACACGGCGCTGCTGCGTGCGACGGGCGACGTCGCCATCCAGCAGCCGATCGGCATGAACGGCGAAGTGCCGCAGCTCGACATCGTCTCCGCCAGCTCGGTGAGCTTCGGGGCCGGCGCCGCGCTCAGCGTGCCGGGCGGCCAATGGCGCGTGTGGGCGCCGTCGGTCGTCGATGCCGGCACCGCCGGCGCCTACCGCAACCTCTACGGCTGCATCTACGGCGACATCGGCACGTGCAGCGTCTCGGGCATCGCCCTGCCCACCAGCGGCAACCTGGTGCTGCACGCCACGCGGCCGACGATCACCGTCACCGCCACCCCCACCACCGGCGTGGTCGGCGCACCGCTGCCGCCGCTCGGCTACAGCGTGAGCGGCCTGGTCAACGGCGACACCCCGGCCGTGGCGCTGAGCGGCACGCTCGAGGCCACGCCGAGCGGCCCCGGCACCTACACCATCGGGCAGGGCACGCTCGCCTCGCCGCTCGGCTACGACGTGGTGTTCAACCCCTCGGTGCTCACGCTGCGCCGCGCCGAGCTCACGCGCCACATGCTGATGGACGCCTTCCACGCCGAGAACAGCTCCGACGTGTACGGCCGCAACCTCGACCGTCCCTTCGTGTGCACCGCCGCATCGGTGGCGCTCGGCGCGCTGTCGGGTGCGGCCGCGAGCGATCCGCTCGCCTCGGAATGGGGCAAGGTGCGCCACCAGCCCCAGCTCTCGGGCTGCCTCAACGTGAGCGACGCCGGCTCGTGCTCGGCGTTCTGAGCATCGCCGTCGCGCAGGCGGCCGATGACTTCGGCCACCTGCACCAGATGACTTTCGGCTGATGCCGCTGCGGACCCCGCTTCCTACAGTGCGCCCATCGTGACCAGCGCCACCGCCCGCACCGCATGAACGCCCTGCCCGTCGAAGACCTCCTGGCCTCGCTCGGCGACGACGCCCCCTGCGGTGCCGATCTGGAATACGACCCCGCATTCCTCGCACTGGAAGAGGCCGCGCGCGGCAAGCCCGAGCAGCAGTTCGGCGACACCGTGATCGCTGCCGAAGGCCCCGACTGGCGCGAGGTGCACGAGCAGGCCCTGGCCCTCGCCGCGCGCACCCGCGACCTGCGCGTGGCGGTGCTCCTGGCCCGCGCCGGCGCCCGCCTCAAGGGCGCGACCGCCTGCGCAAGCGGCGTCGCCCTCATCGCCGGCCTGCTGGAGCGCCACTGGGATCACGTCTATCCGCTGCTCGATGCGGACGACGACAACGACCCGACCATGCGGCTGAACGCGCTCGCACCGCTGGTCGATCCGTCCGCGGGCCTGGCCGACCTGCGCGCCGCCGCGGTCGGCTCGATGCGCCCTGCCGTGACGGTGCGCGACCTGGAGCTCGCCTTCGGCAAGACCGAGCCGCTCGACGGCGAATCGGTGCCGAGCGCCGAGGGCATGGCCCAGGCGCTGGCCGCCGCCGAAGCGCAGGACGCCGGCACCCTCGCCGCCCTCAGGCAGCTGCACGATGACGTCATCCGCATCGAGCGGCTCCTGATCGACAAGGTGGGCGGCGCCCAAGGCCCCGAGCTGCGCCCGCTGCGCGTGCTGACGCAGGCCGTGGCCCAGGCTGCGGCGCACGCCGAAGGCGGCGCTGCCGCCGGTGCGGACAGCAGCGCCGCCGACGAGGCCGCGGCCGGTGGCGCAGCCGGCGTCGTGGTGCGCGGCGCACCGGGCACGGTGGCCACGCGCGACGACGTCATCCGCAGCCTGGACCGCGCCTGCGAGTGGCTCGAGAAGAACGAGCCCACCAACCCCGCGCCGCTGCTCATCCGCCGCGCACAGCGCCTGATGGGCAAGAACTTCCTCGAGATCATCAGAGATCTGGCGCCAGCCGGCATCGACCAGATCGAAAACATCGCCGGCACCCACAACGAGTGACCCCCTTTCATCCTGAACCCTAAAGAGGAGTTCCCCCATGGCCACCAGCAGTCAGAAGTTCATCGCCCGCAACCGCGCGCCGCGCGTCCAGATCGAGTACGACGTCGAGCTCTATGGCGCCGAGAAGAAGGTGCAGCTGCCCTTCGTGATGGGCGTGCTGTCTGACCTGTCGGGCAAGCCCGCCGAGCCGCTCGCCCCCGTGGCCGAGCGCAAGCTGCTCGACTTCGACGTGGACAACTTCGACAGCCGCATGAAGTCGATGAAGCCGCGCGTGGCCTTCCAGGTGCCCAACACCTTGACCGGCGACGGCAACGTCTCCGTGGACATCACCTTCGAGAGCATGGACGACTTCTCGCCCGCCGCCGTTGCGCGCAAGGTCGATTCGCTCAACCAGCTGCTCACCGCACGCCAGCAGCTCTCCAACCTCATCACCTACATGGACGGCAAGACCGGCGCCGAGGAGCTGCTCGCCAAGGTGATCTCCGATCCGGCGCTGCTCAACAGCCTCGCCTCCGCGAAGAAGGGCACCGACGAGCCCAAGGCCGAGTAAACGCCACCACGACCAGAACACGGAGAAACGAAATGGCAGAAGCACAAGGTCAAGCATCCGCGCTGCAGGGCGTCGAGTACCAGGGGGGTGATTTCGCCTCCCTCCTGAACAAGGAGTTCAAGCCCAAGAGCGACGAGGCCAAGTCGGCCGTCGAGAACGCGGTGCTCACGCTGGCCCAGCAGGCGCTCGCGAACACCCAGGTGATCGGCAGCGACGTCGTCGCCTCGATCGAAGCCATGATCGCGGAGCTCGACCAGAAGCTCAGCACGCAGATCAACCAGATCATGCACCACCCCGAGTTCCAGCAGCTCGAGAGCGCATGGCGTGGCCTGCACCACCTCGTCAACAACACCGAGACCGACGAGATGCTGAAGATCCGCGTGATGAACATCAGCAAGGCCGAGCTCGGCAAGACGCTCAAGCGCTACAAGGGCACGGCCTGGGACCAGAGCCCGATCTTCAAGAAGGTCTACGAGGAGGAGTTCGGCCAGTTCGGCGGCGAGCCCTTCGGCTGCCTGGTCGGCGACTACTACTTCGACCACAGCCCGCCCGACGTGGAGCTGCTGGGCGAGATGGCCAAGGTGTGCGCCTCGGCGCACGCCCCCTTCATCGCCGCCGGCGCGCCCACGCTCATGCAGATGGAGTCGTGGCAGGAACTGGCCAACCCGCGTGACCTGACGAAGATCTTCACCACGCCGGAGTACGCCGCCTGGCGCTCGCTGCGCGAAAGCGACGACGCGAAGTACATCGGCCTGGCGATGCCGCGCTTCCTCGCGCGCATCCCCTACGGCGCCAAGACCAACCCGGTCGAGGAGTTCAACTTCGAGGAAGACACCGCCAACGCCGACCACACCAGGTACACCTGGGCCAACTCGGCGTACGCGATGGCCGTCAACATCAACCGCTCGTTCAAGCAGTACGGCTGGTGCTCGCGCATCCGCGGCATCGAGTCGGGCGGCGCGGTCGAGGGCCTGCCCACGCACACCTTCCCGACCGACGACGGCGGCGTCGACATGAAGTGCCCGACCGAGATCGCCATCAGCGACCGCCGCGAGGCCGAGCTCGCCAAGAACGGCTTCATGCCGCTGGTGCACCGCAAGAACAGCGACTTCGCCGCGTTCATCGGCGCCCAGTCGCTGCAGAAGCCGGCCGAGTACGACGACCCCGACGCCACCGCCAACGCCAACCTGGCCGCCCGCCTGCCCTACCTCTTCGCGACCTGCCGCTTCGCGCACTACCTGAAGTGCATCGTGCGCGACAAGGTGGGCTCCTTCAAGGAGAAGGACGACATGGCCAAGTGGCTCAACAGCTGGATCATGAACTACGTGGACGGCGACCCGGCCAATTCCTCCGAGACGACCAAGGCGCAAAAGCCCCTGGCGGCCGCCGAGGTGGTGGTCGAGGAGATCCCCGGCAACCCCGGCTACTACTCGTCGAAGTTCTTCCTGCGGCCGCACTACCAGCTCGAAGGGCTGACGGTGTCGCTGCGCCTGGTCTCCAAGCTGCCCTCGCAGAAGGCAGCCTGACCTCCCCGCTTTGCGTCTTCGCGTCCCTGTACCAGCAAACCGCGTTTCCTCATCTTTTCAGACTCAAGGAGATTGATTCATGGCATCCATCGACACCCACATCAAATTCGCCGGCGTGGACGGCGAATCCACCCACAAGGACCACAAGGGCGAGATCGAAGTGCTCTCGTGGACCTGGGGCGTCTCGAACGACAGCATCGGCGCCGGCGGCGGCATGGGCAAGGGCAAGGCCACGCCCGGCGACTTCCACTTCACCCACCTGTACGACAAGGGCTCGCCGGTGCTCGCCAAGTACTGCGCCTCGGGCAAGCACTTCCCGGAAGTGACCCTCACCAGCCGCAAGGCCGGCGAAGGCCAGAAGGACTTCCTCGTCATCAAGTTCAAGGAAGTCTTCATCGCCTCGGTGCAGCCCTCGGGCAGCTCGGGCGGCGACATCGTCGAGAGCATCAGCTTCACCTACAAGCAGATCGACTTCGCCTACAAGCCGCAGGATGAAAAGGGCGGCCTCGGCGGCGAAGTGAAGTTCGGCTGGAACAACGCCACCACCGAGATCACCTGACCGGCATCGCCGGATCGGCCACGCGCCCCGCAGGCCGCGCGACACGCGCGGCCTGCCGGCGACGCCCCCCTGCGCCGTGCTCCCCCGGCGCCCACAAAGGAACACTCATGGCTGCAATCGCCCCCGCCTCCACCGGAGCCGACGTCTTCCTGCACGTGCAGACCAGGCGCGCCGGCAAGATCAAGGGCGAATCCATCCAGCGCAATCACGAGGAAGAGATCGTCGTCAAGGGCTGGACCTGGGGCGTGTCGTCGAGCTCGGCGCTCGGCTCCTCGCAGGCCACCGGCCGGCGCGCCTACAAGGCCTTGACGGTCATCAAGCAGATCGACGCCGCCACCACGGCGCTCATGTCGGCGCTGGCCACCAACGACGAGGTCAAGGAAGCGCGGCTGACCATGCGCAAGGCCGGTGGAGGCCAGGTCGACTTCTTCACCGTCACGCTGCAGAAGGCGCGCATCACCTCGGTGGACCACGTGACCGACGCCGCCGGCAACACGATGGAGACCGTCACGCTGCAGTTCAACAAGGTGGCCGTGGAGTACCGACCGCAGCAGACCGGCGGCGGGCTCGGCGCTTCGATGACCTTCGAAGACGAAATCATCAACAACTGATCCACGGGACCCCCATGGCCACAGCCCAGGAACTCGTCGCCGCAGGCGATCCGCACGGCGCCTTGCAGGCGCTGCAGCAGCAGGTGCGCGACAACCCGGGCGACGCCAGGCTGCGTGTCTTCCTCTTCCAGCTGCTGTGCGTGCTGGGCCAGTGGGAGCGCGCGATGTCGCAGCTCGAGGTGTGCGGGCAGCTCGACGCCGGCACGCTCGCCATGGTCAACACTTACCGCGAAGCCATCAAGTGCGAGGCCGTGCGCTCGGCGGTCTTCGCCGGCAAGACCACGCCCGTGGTCTTCGGCCAGCCGGCCGAGTGGATCGCGCTGCTCGTCCAGGCGCTCTCGCACGCGGCGCAAGGCCACCCGGAGCAGGCGGCGCAGCTGCGCGCGCAGGCCTTCGAGGCCGCGCCCGCCACGCCCGGCACGCTCAACGGCGAGGCCTTCGACTGGATCGCCGATGCCGACTCGCGCCTCGGCCCGGTGCTCGAGGTCGTGCTCAACGGCCGCTACACCTGGGTGCCCTTCGAGGCGCTCCTGGCCGTCCATGTGGACGAGCCCGAAGACCTGCGCGACATGGTCTGGGCGCCGGCCCACCTGACCTTCGCCAACGGCGGCGAATCCGTCGCGCTCATTCCCACCTGCTACCCCGGCACGCGAGAGCAGCCCGAAGGCCGCTACCAGCTCGCGCGCGCCACCGAGTGGCTGCCGGCCGGCCCCGAGCAGTACGCCGGCCTCGGCCAGCGCGTGCTGTCGTCCAGCAGCGCCGAGCTGGGACTGCTCGAGGTGCGCGACATCAGGCTCGCCCCGGCGCGCGAGGGCGCCACTTGAGCTTCAACCCGCGCGACCGGCTCCAGCCCGTCCTGCTGGACCGGCTCACCGATCACGCGCCGCAGTCCAGCGTCGAGGCCGAAGACCACCGCGTGATGAACAAGTCGCAGATCCGCGAGGCGGTGCTGCGCGATCTCTCCTGGCTGCTCAACTCGGTGCAGCCGCTCGGCCCCGAGCTTGCGCGCGCGTACCCGGCCGCGGCCGATTCCGTCCTCAACTTCGGGCTGCCGCCGATGTCGGGGCAGCTCGCCTCCCGGATCGACGTGAGCCTGCTGGAGCGCGCGATCCGGCAGGCCATCCTGCGCTTCGAACCGCGCGTGATGGAGGACTCGCTCGACGTGAAGGCGCTCGAGGCCTCCAGCGTGCTCGACACCCACAACGTCATCGAGTTCGAGATCCGCGGCTTCATGTGGGCGCAGCCCGTGCCGCTGGAGCTGCTGCTGCGCACGCAGGTCGACCTCGAAGCCGGGCAGGTCGAAGTGCGCGACGCCGTCAGCGGCGCCGTGAGCCGACGCGTGCCGCGCTAGCGGCAGCCGCGCGGGGCGTGTGACCAAAGTCGCTGTGCCTGCACGCGCCCGCTCCACAGAATCGTCCTCATGGATCCCCACCTCCTGCGGCACTACAACGACGAGCTGACCCACCTGCGCGAGGTGGGCGCCGAGTTCGCGCAGGAGTTCCCGAAGATCGCCGCGCGCCTGTCGCTCGACGGGCTCGAGGTCACCGACCCGTATGTGGAGCGCCTGCTCGAAGGCTTCGCCTTTCTTGCCGCGCGCATCCAGCTGAAGCTCGACGCCGAGCATCCGCGCTTGATCCAGCACCTGCTGGAGACGGTCTACCCCGGCTTCCTCTCGCCGGTGCCCTCGATGGTGGTGGCGCGCATGCGGCCCGATCCGCTGGACCCGAACCTCGCCAAGGGCTACACGCTCAAGCGCGGCAGCGCGCTCACCGCCGAAGCTGCGCGCGGGCAGAACACGCGCTGCGAGTTCCGCACCGCGCACGACGTGACGCTGTGGCCGCTGGAGATCCGGTCGGTGCAGTACTTCACCCATGCGCCCGACCTGCCGATCGCGCACCTGCCGGTGGCACGCCAGGTCAAGGGCGGCCTGCGCATCCGCCTCAAGCTGCATGGCGGCCTGAGCTTCCGCCAGCTGCGCCTGGATCGCCTGCCGTTCTACATCTCGGCCGCGGACGACGTCGCCTTCCGCCTGCACGAGCTGGTGCTCGGCAACACGGTGGCGACCTACGTGCCGAACAAGCGCCCGCTGCAGGGCCATGCCGATGGGCCGTCGGTGCAGCCGCTCGGCTTCAGCGACGCCGAAGCGCTGCTGCCCGAGACGCTGCGCGGCTTCAGCGGCCACCGGCTGCTGCAGGAATTCGCGGCCATGCCGCAGCGCTTTCTCTTCTTCGACGTGCAGGATCTCGCGCGCCGCCTCGACACCGTCGAGGGCGACGAAGCCGAGATCGTGCTGCTGTTTTCGCGTGGGGACGCCGCCCTTGAATCGCTGGTGGACGCCGGCAGCCTCGCGCTCTTTTGTACCCCTGCGGTCAACCTCTTCCCGAGGCGCCTCGATCGCATCCAGCTCGCCCAGGCCGGCACCGCCGCGTGGGAGCACCATGTCGTGCCCGACCGCACCCGCCCGATGGACTACGAGGTCCACACGCTGGAGTCGGTCACGGGCTACGGCACGGCGCAGGTCGCCGAGCAGCAGTTCCTGCCGCTCTATGCGAGCTACCACGAGGAAGCGCGCAACCATGGCGCCTACTACGCGGTGCGCCGCGAGCCGCGCCTGCTCTCCTCGCGCCAGCGCCAGGACGGACCGCGCTCGGCCTACGTCGGCCAGGAGGTCTTCCTCTCGCTCGTGGACCCGCGCTCCGCGCCTTACCGGGAAGACATCCGCCAGCTCTCGCTCACGGCGCTCGTCACCAACCGCGACCTGCCGACCCTGCTGCCCGGCAACGCGACCACCTGGACGCTCGACGCGGCCGGCCCCGCCGGGCGCATCGAGACCCTGCGCGGCCCGACGCGGCCGGTGCAGCGCCTGGCGCGCGGCGACGTGGGCTGGTCGCTCGTGAGCCTGCTCACGCTCAACCACCTGAGCATTGCCGGCGACGACCCCAGGCGCGCCGCCGCCTCGCTGCGCAGCCTGCTCGCGCTGCACGGCCCCGAGCACGACGTGGCCTGGTCCAAGCAGGTCGAGAGCCTGCAGTGGGTGGAGGCGAGGTCGGTGGTGCGCCGCCTGCCGTTCCCGGGGCCGCTCACCTTCGGCTGCGGCGTGGAGGTCACGGCCGTGGTCGACGAGCTCGGCTTCCAGGGCTCGAGCGCCTTCCTGCTCGGGCAGGTGCTCGCCCAGCTCTTCACCCGCCAGGTGTCGGCCAACAGCTTCAGCGAGACGGTGCTGCGCTCGGCCACGCGGGGCGAGATCTACCGCAGCCAGCCCCGGGTGGGTGACAGGGCCGTGCTGTGACGACCTCGCGTCCGGTGAGACAGGAGCAGCCCGGCGCTCGCCCCGAGACTCGCGTCGGGAGGATCGTCTCGTGATCGAACGCGAGCGCCTCTACGCCGAGCTGGCCGCCGCCCCCTGGGCGCACGACTTCTTCGCCGTGCTGCGCAAGATCGAATCGCTCACGCCCGACGCGCCTCGCCTGGGCAAGGCCCTGCGCCCGAGCGCCGAGCCGATCCGCCTCGGGCAGGACCCGGAGCTCGATTTCGCGCCGGCCGCGATCATGTCCTTCAAGGCCGATGGTCCGCACCCGCGCCTGGGCGCCCGCTTCTTCGGCCTCTTCGGGCCCATGGGGCCGCTGCCGCTGCACCTGACCGAATACGCGCGCGACCGGCTGCGCAACCACGCCGATCCGACCTTCGCGCGCTTTGCCGACGTCTTCCACCACCGCGCGCTGCTGCTCTTCTACCGCGCGTGGGCGCAGAGTCAGCCGACCGTGCAGGCCGATCGCCCGCACGACGACCAGTTCGCCAAGTGGGTCCACGCGCTCATCGGGCACGCCGCACCGTCGATGCGCGGCGCCGACGCCGTGCCCGATGCCGCCAGGCGCCATTCGGCCGGCATGCTCGCGAGCCGCACGCGCACGCCTGAAGCGATCGCCAAGGTGCTGCGCCAGTACTTCGACGTGCCCATCCGCGTGGAGCCGTACGTGGGCCACTGGATGCCACTGCGCGCCGAAGACCGCAGCCGGCTCGGCCGCCCGGGCCACCGGCGCAGCGCGCCGCTCGGCGTCTCGGCGGTGGCCGGCAGCAAGGTGTGGGACCGGCAATACAAGCTGCGCCTGCACATCGGCCCGCTCACGCTCGACCAGTACCGGCAGTTCCTGCCCGGCCAGCCTTCGCTCATGGCGCTGCGCGACTGGATGCGCCAGCTCGTCGGCTTCGAGCTGCTGTGGGATGTGCGCCTCGTGCTCGAGGGCAGCGAGGTGCCCGCCGCCAGCATGAAGGGCCGCGCCCAGCTCGGCCGCACCACCTGGCTGGGCCGCAAGACGCCGCACCCCGACCGCGGGGACCTGCACCTGAACCCTGCGCGGATGACCGCGCCTTCATCCTCCTCGGGAGACCACCATGGCTGAAATCAGTCGCTCCGCCCTCTTCGGCAAGCTCAATCCCCTCGCCTACAAGGCCATCGAAGGCGCCACCGTCTTCTGCAAGCTGCGCGGCAACCCCTACGTGGAGCTGCAGCACTGGCTGTTCCAGATCCTGCAGAACCAGGATTCCGACATCCACCGCATCGCCAAGCACTTTGGGCTGGACGCCTCCAACCTGGTGGCCGACCTGCAGGCCTCGCTGGATCGCCTGCCGCGCGGCGCCTCGTCGGTGACCGACCTCTCCAGCTTCGTCGAAGACGCGGTGGAGCGCGGCTGGGTCTACGGCTCGCTGATGTACGGCGGCACCCAGGTGCGCACCGGCTTCCTCATCGTCGGCCTGCTCAAGACCAAGAGCCTGCGCAACGTGCTGATGTCCATCAGCCGGCAGTTCGAGAAGATCCAGACCGACGAGCTGACCGAAAGCTTCCTCAAGATCGTGCACGGCTCGCCGGAGGACCAGCAGGCCGCCACCGAATCCGGCGCCGCACCCGGTGAAGCCAGCGGCGCCATTGCCCCTGCCGCCATGGGCAAGCAGGAAGCGCTCAAGCAGTTCACCACCGACCTCACCGAACAGGCGAGGAGCGGCAAGATGGACCCCATCGTCGGCCGCGACGACGAGATCCGCCAGGTGGTCGACATCCTCATGCGCCGCCGCCAGAACAACCCCATCCTGATCGGCGAGGCGGGCGTGGGCAAGACGGCGGTGGTCGAAGGCTTCGCGCAGCGCATCGCGCGCGGCGACGTGCCGCCCTCGCTCAAGGAGGTGGAGCTGCGCGCGCTCGACGTGGGCCTGCTGCAGGCCGGCGCGAGCATGAAGGGCGAGTTCGAGCAGCGCCTGCGCTCGGTGATCGACGAGGTGCAGGCGTCGCCCAAGCCCATCATCCTCTTCATCGACGAGACCCACACGCTGGTGGGCGCGGGCGGCGCCGCCGGCACGGGCGATGCGGCCAACCTGCTCAAGCCCGCGCTCGCGCGCGGCCAGCTGCGCACCATCGGCGCGACCACCTTCGCCGAGTACAAGAAGCACATCGAGAAGGACCCGGCGCTCACCCGGCGCTTCCAGAGCGTGACGGTGGACGAGCCCGATGAAGCACGCGCGCTGCTCATGATGCGCGGCGTGGCCTCCACCATGGAGCGCCACCACCAGGTGCAGATCCTCGACGAGGCGCTCGAAGCGGCCGTCAAGCTCTCGCACCGCTACATCCCCGCCCGCCAGCTGCCCGACAAGTCGGTGAGCCTGCTCGACACCGCCTGCGCGCGGGTCGCGGTGAGCCTGCATGCGACGCCCGCCGAGGTGGACGACTGCGCCAGGCGCATCGAGTCGCTGGAGGTCGAGCGCGGCATCATCGCGCGCGAGAGCGCCATCGGCATCGACACCGCCAAACGCTCTGCCGAGGTCGAAGCCGCGCTCACCGCCGAGCGTGCGCGCCTGGACAAGCTGCAAAGCCGCTGGCAGGCCGAGAAGGGGCTGGTCGACCGGCTGCTCGACCTGCGTGGCAAGCTGCGCGGCGCCGTGGAGCCGGTCGAAGGCACCGGCAGCGCCACCGAGAAGGAGGCCTCGGCCGCCGCGGCCGCCGCGGCCGACCTGCCCCGGCTGTCGGATGCCGAGCGCAGCGCCGCGCTCGACGAGCTCAGCAAGGTGCAGCACGAGCTCACGCAATTGCAAGGCGAGAGCCCGCTCATCCTGCCGACGGTCGACTACCAGGCGGTGGCGAGCGTGGTCGGCGACTGGACCGGCATCCCCGTCGGCCGCATGGCGGCCAACGAGATCGAGACCGTGCTCAATCTGCCCCGGCTGCTCGGCGAGCGCGTCATCGGCCAGGACCACGCGATGGAGATGATCGCCCGGCGCATCCAGACCTCGCGCGCCGGCCTGGACAACCCCAACAAGCCCATCGGCGTCTTCATGCTCGCCGGCACCTCGGGCGTGGGCAAGACCGAGACGGCGCTCGCCCTGGCCGAAGCGCTCTACGGCGGCGAGCAGAACGTCATCACGATCAACATGAGCGAGTACCAGGAGGCGCACACCGTCTCCACGCTCAAGGGCTCGCCCCCGGGCTACGTGGGCTACGGCGAAGGCGGCGTGCTGACCGAGGCGGTGCGCCGCCGGCCCTACAGCGTGGTGCTGCTCGACGAGGTGG
>JBIQJS010000037.1:0-31530 GCA_044507405.1 Rubrivivax sp.
AGTTGGTTAGAATACCGGCCTGTCACGCCGGGGGTCGCGGGTTCGAGCCCCGTCCACTCCGCCAAACAAGACAACGGGTCAGCTTGGAAACGAGCTGACCCGTTTTTCTTTGTGCGACGTGCAAGTAAACCGTCTTGCGGTTGCAGACGCAGCGATGCCAACGCCGGCAATCCGCACGGTGATCGTTCCGCCCACCCCTGGGCTCTCGCAGTAGCGCCGGGCTGGTCCGCGTTCGGGCGCCGCGTTCCTGCTGGAGAGGCTCGTGCCGCGTGTGCCGCGCATGCTGAGACACTTGGCCCCATGCTGAACGACCATGACCTCGCGTTCGAGATGGCCACGCGTGCCGGCGACTTCCTGCTTGCGCTGCGAGCCACGGGTGTGCATCAAGGCAAGGCGCTGGGCGACCAGGGCGATGCCCAGGCCAACACGCTGATCCTGCAGATGCTGAAGCAGGCGCGCCCCGGCGATGCCTGCCTGTCGGAAGAGAGCGCGCCCGATCCGGCGCGGCTCGCGCAGGAGCGCGTGTGGATCATCGACCCGCTCGATGGCACGCGCGAATACTCGGAACCTGGCCGTCCGGACTGGGCGGTGCACATCGCGCTCACCGAGGGCGGCCGGCCCACCGCCTGTGCCGTGGCGCTGCCGGCGCACGGCCTCACCCTGGGCACCGCGCAGCCGCCGGTCGTCGGCGCACCGCCCGCGGGGCCGCTCCGCATCCTGGTCAGCCGCACGCGTGCGCCCGCGCTCGCGCAGAAGGTCGCCGCGGCACTCGGTGCCGAGCTGGTGCCCATGGGCTCGGCCGGCGCCAAGGCGATGGCGGTGGTGCGGGGCGAGGCGCATGCCTACCTGCATGCCGGCGGCATGTCGGAGTGGGACACCTGCGCGCCGGTGGGCGTGGCGCTCGCCGCGGGCCTGCACGCCTCGCGCATCGACGGCAGCCCCTGTCGCTACAACCAGGCCAGTGTCTCCATGCCCGACCTGCTGGTCTGTCGGCCGGAGCTCGCGCCGGCGCTGCTCGAGGCGATCCGCCAGGCGGAATGAGTAACCTGTACCCGAAGAAGGCGAAGGCCTTCCATCTGACGGAATAATCGCGCCCATGAATGAGCGCAGCCGCCACGCGGCAGGGTCGCAGCAGGACGGTCGGTATCGGCTACTCGTCGATGCAGTGACCGACTACGCCATTTACATGCTGGACCCCGAAGGCATGGTGAGCAGCTGGAACAGCGGTGCACAGCGCTTCAAGGGCTACACCGAAGCCGAGATCCTCGGCCAGCACTTCTCGCGCTTCTACACCGAAGAGGACCGCCAGGCCGGCAAGCCGCAGCGCGCCCTGCGCCTCGCCGCGCAAGAAGGCCGCTTCGAGGCCGAGGGCTGGCGCGTTCGCAAGAACGGCGAGCGCTTCTGGGCCCACGTCATCATCGACCCGATCCGCACGCCCAAGGGGGAGCTCGTCGGCTACGCCAAGGTCACGCGTGACGTGAGCGAGCGGCGCGCCGCGGCCGAATTGCTCAAGCGCAACGAGGACCAGTTCAACCTGCTGGTGCAAAGCGTCACCGACTACGCGATCTTCATGCTCGACCGCGAGGGCCGCGTGTCGAGCTGGAACCAGGGGGCGCAGCGCATCAAGGGCTACCAGCCGGAAGAGATCATCGGCGTGCACTTCTCGCGCTTCTACACGCCCGAAGACATCGCCCAGGACCGGCCGGCGATGACGCTTCAGACGGCCGCGCGGGAGGGCCGCGTCGAAGGCGAGGGCTGGCGCGTACGCAAGGACGGCACGCGTTTCTGGGCCAACGTGGTGATCGACCGCATCCTCGGCGACGACGGGCAGATCATCGGCTACGCCAAGGTCACGCGCGACGTCACCGAGAAGCGCGAGGCGCAGCACCAGCTCGAGGTCGCGCGCGAGGCCTTCTTCCAGTCGCAGAAGATGGACGCGATCGGCCAGCTCACGGGCGGCGTGGCGCACGATTTCAACAACCTCCTGATGGCGGTGCTCTCGAGCCTGGCGCTCATCCGCCGCCGCATCCCCGAGGATCCGAAGACCCAGGCGCTGATCGACAACGCGCTGCGCGGCGCGCGGCGCGGCGCCGAGCTCACCCAGCGCATGCTCGCCTTCGCGCGGCGCCAGCAGCTCAAGCCGAGCGTGGTGCAGGTGCCCGAGCTCGTGCAGGAAATGTGGACACTGCTGCAGACCTCCATCGGGCCGGGCGTGAGCATCGAAACCGAGTTCGCGCAGCCCTTGCAACCAGTGCTGATCGACAGCAACCAGCTGGAGCTCGCGCTGCTCAACCTCGCCGTCAACGCGCGTGACGCCATGCCGCGCGGCGGCGTGATCACGATCTCGGCCTCCGAAGAGGAGGTCGGCGAAGCGCCGAGCGGCAGGCTCGCGCCGGGCCGCTACGTGCGCCTCGCCGTGCGCGATCAAGGCGAAGGCATGGACGAGGCCACGCTCGCACGCGCGACCGAGCCTTTCTACACGACCAAGGAAGTGGGCAAGGGCACCGGCCTCGGTCTCTCCATGGTGGAGGGCCTTGCGGCGCAGTCCGGCGGGACGCTCGTGCTCAGCAGCGCGCTGGGGCAGGGCACGACGGTGGAGCTGTGGCTGCCCGTCGCGCGTGCAGGGGAGGCGGTGGCGCCGGCCTCACGGGAGCCCGAAGCGCCGATCGAGCCGGTGGCGCCGCTCACCGTGCTGGCCGTGGACGACGACCCGCTCGTGCTGATGAACACGGTGGCGATGCTGCAGGAGCTCGGCCACACGACGCTGGAGGCCCCTTCGGCGGTGGCGGCGCAGGTGCTGCTCGCGAACCATCCGTCGATCGCGCTGCTGCTGACCGATCAGGCGATGCCACAGGTGTCGGGGGTGCAGCTGATCGAGGCGGCGCGCGCGGTGCGGCCGGGCCTGCCGGCCATCCTCGTCACCGGCTATGCCGACCTCAAGACGGCCGTGCCGGCCGGCGTGCTGCGACTGGCCAAGCCCTTCGACCTGGAGGCGCTCGCGAGGTCGATCGCCGAGGTCGTACGGGCGAGCAAGGCCTGACGGCGGCGCGCTCAGCGCTGCAGCAACCGGGCCACGCCCCAGGATTCGAGCCAGTGGCCCACGCGGCTGGCCACGCTGCGCTGCGGCGGCGCGGGCTTGCGTGGCGCCGGGCGCGGGGCGGTGGGCGCCGAGGGCATGGCCGGCGTGGCCTGGAGGACCGGGCTGGCGTCGGCTTGCGACCCTTCGCCCCAGGCACGCTCGGCGCGCGCGCTGGCCGCCGCGGCCACGTCTTCCATGGACACCCGATCCACCGGCCGCAGCAGTGGCGCCGGTGCCGGCTTGCCGTGCAGCACCGGTTGCAGCCACTTCAGGATCGGCTGCCATTGGGTGAGATCGGTCTCGACCTTCGAGGCCGGCAGGTCGAAGAGCGTGAGGCCCTGCTCGACGCAGCGCACGTAGCCCTGCGTCTCGCGCAGCACGCCGATGAAGGGGATGCGGTGTTTCTCGGCCCAGGCGCGCAGCGTTTCATCGGCCTTGGTGCGCGCGTCGAGCCGCATGCCGATGGCGGCGACCTTGCAGCGCCCGCTCGCCACGCGGGGCAGCGCCATCAGTTCGGCGTAGCAGTCGGCGGCCGATTCGCGGTCGAAGACGGAGTTGCAGACCGGCATCACGATCGCATCGGCAAACATGGCCACGCGGGCGAGGTCGAAGCCGCGCAGGCCGCCGGGGGTGTCGAGCACCACGTGCGTCACGCCGGGCGGGGCGCGCAGCACGCTGCGGGCATCGACCGTCCAGCCGACGATCTGGGCCTTGCTCGTGACGGCCTGCCGGGCCCGCAGGCGCAGCCAGGCCTGGGTGGACTGCTGCTTGTCGACGTCGCCCAGCATCACCGGGATCCCCGCATGCGCGCAATGCGCGGCGAGGTGCGTGGCCAGCGTGCTCTTGCCGCTTCCACCTTTGCGATTGACGACTGCAACGACGGGCATGAAGACCTGTGTTCGTGAGCGCCGGCACCCGGCCGGGCGCAGGCGGGCGTTCATTACATCACCGATGTGGTGCGCGTCCCATAGGCGGGAGCCCCCGTAGCTGCCAACAGTTCCCGGGTTCGATACTCTGCGTGCCCCTCATGACCCCGCCCGCCCACCACCTCGCCTCGGAGGCCATGCCCGATACACGCTATGCGTGGACGCGCCTGCTGGCCGCGCTCGCCCTCATGACGATCGGCAGCGGCGGCATGTACCTGGTCGCCGTGGTGCTGCCGTCGGTGCAGGCCGAGTTCGGCGTGGCACGGGCCGATGCCTCGCTGCCCTACACCGCACTCATGATCGGCTTCGGCATCGGCGGGCTCCTGATGGGGCGGCTGGCCGACCGCTACGGCGTGATGGTGCCGGTGCTCATCGGCAGCGCGGGTCTCGCGATCGGCTACGCGGCTGCTGCCCTGGCGCCCGACGTGTGGGTCTTCGCGCTGGCGCACGGCGTCTTCATCGGCCTGCTGGGCAGCTCGGCGACGTTCGCGCCGCTCGTGGCCGACACGTCGCTCTGGTTCGTGCGCAGGCGCGGCATCGCGGTGGCCATCTGCGCGAGCGGCAACTACCTTGCGGGCGCAATCTGGCCGCCGGTGGTGCAGCACTTCAACGAGCTCGTGGGCTGGCGCCAGACCTACTTCGGCATCGGCCTCTTCTGCGCGCTCACCATGCCCCTGATCGCGCTGTGGCTGCGGCCACGCCCGCCCAAGGCGCAGGTGTCGACGGTGCCGGGCGGCGCGGTGATCGCGAGCGAGCGTCCCTTCGGCCTCTCGATGAACCGTGCGCAGATCCTGCTGTGCGTGGCGGGCGTGGCGTGCTGCGTGGCGATGTCGATGCCGCAGGTGCACATCGTGGCCTACTGCGGCGACCTCGGCTACGGCGCGGCGCGCGGGGCCCAGATGCTCTCGCTGATGCTGGGCCTGGGCATCGTGAGCCGGCTGATCTCGGGCTGGATCTGCGACCACATCGGCGGGCTGCGCACGCTGCTGCTCGGCTCCACGTTGCAGGGTCTGGCGCTGATGCTCTTCCTGCCCTTCGACGGCATGGTCTCGCTCTACGTGATCTCGGGGCTCTTCGGCCTCTTCCAGGGCGGCATCGTGCCCTCGTACGCCATCATCGTGCGCGAGCACTTTCCGCCGCAGGAGGCAGGCTCGCGCGTCGGTGCGGTGCTGATGTTCACGCTGCTGGGCATGGCGCTCGGCGGCTGGATGTCGGGCAAGGTGTACGACCTCACCGGCTCGTACCACGCGGCCTTTCTCAACGGCCTCGCGTGGAACGCGCTCAACCTCTCGATCGCCTGGTGGCTCTACCTGCGGGTGCGGCGGCGCGCGGCTCAGGCGGCCGGCGTCACGAACTGATCCAGCCCCTTGGGGATGCGCGCCCACAGCGCGCCGAGCTCGTCGGGCGCGAGCGTGATGACGAAGCGCTCCCGCAGCACCGTGGCGAGCTCGTCGCACGTGCGCAGCCGGCGCATCGATGGCGGCAGTCGCGGCGTGCGCAGCACCAGCCGGTCGTTGAGCAGCGAGCAGCGCAGCTCGGGCGTCACGCGCTCCATCAGCAGGTTGTGGCGGAACATCGAGGTCGGGTGCGTCGCGGTGTACCAGTTGAGCGGCTCATAGTCGGCCGGTGCATGCGGCGCCAGCGTGAAGCGGTACATCGGCGCCCAGCCCGCGGGCAGGTGCGTCTCGGCGGTGTAGTGATCGCCCTCGTGCGTGTAGCGCAGCAGCGCGTGCGGCGTGCGCTGCGGTGTGTCGGCTTCGAGCCTGAGCGGCGCATCCATCACGTTGCCGCCGAAGCCGACGTCGGCCACGTAGACGCCGGTGTGCTCGCCCTCGCGCACCTCGACCTTGAGCAGCATGTGCGTGCGCGGGCGGGGCGGTGCGTCGGCGGGGCGCATCCACACCACACGCGCGGCGAGCGCCTCCACCTCATAGCCGAGCGCTGCGAGCGCCTGCCACAGCAGCAGGTTCTGCTCGAAGCAGTAGCCCCCGCGGCCGCCGGCCACGAGCTTGTCCATCACATCGGCGAGTGCGATGGAGGGCGGCGTGCCCAGCAGCGGCGAGATGTTCTCGTAGGGGATTGCCGCGGCGTGCAGCGCGCACAGGCGGCGCAGCGTGTCGAGATCCGGGATGCGCGGGCCGCTGTGGCCGATGCGCCGCAGGTAGGCCTCGAGGTCGAACATGGAGCGTGGCAGCAGAAAAGGGACGGCGCATTCTGCCTCTCCGGAGGCTTGCGCTTGTGGCGCGGTGCGTTCAGTCGGCCGCCGCGGCGGGCGCTCGGCGCGGCCACCGGAGCACGCCGGTGACGAGCGCGGTGCCGATCAGGATGACGAGGCAGCCGAGCGCCATGGCGAGATCGATCCGCTCGCCGAGGAAGATGCCGCCCCACACCACCGCGAACACCGGGATCAGGAAGGTGACCGAGATCGCATTGGCCGGGCCCACGTTGGCGATCAGGCGGAAGTACAGCAGGTAGGCGACCGCGGTGCAGGCCACGGCCAGCACCGCGGCCTGGCCCCAGGCGCTGGCATCGGGCATGGCCTGCGGCCACGACACGACGGCGGGCACCGCGAGGAAGAGCGCCGCGCCGAGCTGGCTGCCGGTGGCCACCGCCATCGGTGGCACGCCGGTCAGGTGGCGCTTGGTGTAGCTCGCCGAGAAGCCGTAGAGCACCGTGGCCGCGAGGCACGCGAGGATGGCCGGCGCCGCATCGGCCGCGCCCGCGGCGCCGGGCTTGAGGCCCGCGCGATCCCACACCAGCCACAGCACGCCGGCAAAGCCGATCAGGAGGCCTGCGATGCGCGCGGTGTCCAGCCGGTCCTTGAGCCACAGCCACGCGAAGAGCGCGCCGAAGAGCGGCGACGTCGAGTTGAAGACCGCCGAGAGCCCTGCGTTGATGGTGAGCGCCGCATAGCTGAAGCACATGAAGGGCAGGGCCGAGTTGGTGAGGCCCACGACCAGGATGGCGCGCCAGTCGCGGCGCAGCGCCGCCATCTGCCCGCGCCACGCAAGCAGCGGCAGCAGGACCACGCCGGCCAGCAGCACGCGCACGAAGGAGAGCGGCGCCGGCCCGAAATCGGCCGCGCCCAGGCGCATGAAGAGGAAGGAGGCGCCCCAGAGCGCCGCCAGCGTCACGAGCTCGATCACATCGCGCTTGCGCATCACGCGGCATCCGGCACGCGTGCGGCGTGCCCGGCTTCGAGCTCCAGCAAGGCACGCTTGCGTGCCAGGCCGCCGGCATAGCCCGTGAGCTGGCCGCTCGTGCCTACCACGCGGTGGCAGGGCACGATCACGCACAGCGGGTTGCGGCCGATCGCCGCGCCCACCGCGCGCACCGCAGCCGGCGCGCCGATGCGGCGTGCCACGGCGGCGTAGGTCTGCGTCTGCCCGCAGGCGATCTCGCACAGGGCCGACCACACGCGGCGCTGGAACGTGCTGCCCTGCAGGTCGAGCGGCAGGTCGAAGCGCACGCGCTGACCGTCAAAGTACGCGGTCAGCTGCGCGGCGGCCTCGCGCAACAAGGGGTCGTCCGGGCGCTCGGGGGCGGCGAAGGGCGCGGGGTGCCACTTCTGGCCCTCGAACCAGAGGCCGGCGAGGCCGGCGTCGGTGCGGGCCAGCAGCACGCGGCCGAGCGGCGTGTCGTGATGGGCCTGCGCCGTGGGAGCGGTGAGGGTGGGCATGGGGGTGTCCTTTCAGGCGAGCGTATTCCACAGGCGCAGCACGGCGTAGGCGCGCCAGGGTCGCCAGCGTTGCGAGAGCGCTTCGGCCTCGCGTGGGGTGGTCGTCCCGAAGAGTGGCTTCATGGCGTTGAGCACGGCCACGTCGTTGGGAGGGAAGGCGTCGGGCCAGCCGAGCGCGCGCATGGCGATGTAGTGCGCCGTCCACGGGCCAATGCCGGGCAGGGTGCGCAGCATCCGGATGAGCGCCTCGGGATCGCGGGCCTCGTGCAGGTGGCGCATGGCCTCGGGCCAGGCCTGGGCCAGCGCCTGGATCGCGCCGGCACGCGTGCGGATGACCCCGAGTTCGGCGATCTGGTCGACGCTGGCCGCTGCCACCGCCTCGGGCGAGGGAAAGCTGCGCGTGACCTCCGGCCAGGGCGTCGCGACGGACTCGCCGAAGCGATCGGCGAAACGCCGCGCGAGCGTGCGGGCGGCTGCCACGGTGACCTGCTGGCCGAGCACGGCGCGCACCACCATCTCGAAGCTGTCCACACAGCCCGGCAGGCGCAGGCCGGGCTCGCCCGGGAGATCGGCGAGGGCCGCGTCGATGGCGTCCGGTGCCGCGTCGAGGTCGAGCCAGCGGCGCACGCCGGCGACCACGCGCGCACTGTGGGGCGCGAGCGAAGGGGCGTAGCGCAGCTGCACGTGTGGCGCTCGTGCGCCGCGCTGCGCGATGAAGCGCGCTTCGAGCCACCCGCCTGCGGCGGCCAGCGCCCCGGCGCGCACGCTGCGCCGCACCTGCAGGCCGTCCACATGCTCCACCCCCGGGATGGCGCGCAGCGCGAGGAAGCGCAGCATCGCCGCCGTGTCGTAGGGCGCGCGAAAGCCCAGGTTCACGCACAGCTCCAGCGGCTGCAGGTCGGGTGCTTCGGCATCGCGGCGCAGCCGGCTCGGGCTCATGCGGTAGCTGTCGGCAAAGGCGGCGTTGAAGCGGCGCAGGCTGCCAAAGCCGCTCGCGAGCGCGACCTGCGCGACCGGCAGGCGCGTGTCGGTCAGCAACTGCTTGGCGAGCAGCAGGCGGCGCGTCTGCAGGTATTGCAGGGGCGTCACGCCATGCTCGGCGAGGAAGATGCGGCGCAGATGGCGATCGCTCACGCCCAGGTGCCCGGCGAGTGCGCCCATGGAGAGCGATGCCTCGTCGCCCGCGCCGAGCCGGCGGTCCAGCCACTGCGCGGCCTGCAAGGCCAGCGTGCGCGAGGCATCCATCACCGTCCACGCGAGGCCCGGGCCGGGAGCCACCTCGGGGCGGCACTTCATGCACGGGCGGAAGGCCTGCGCTTCGGCCTGGGCCGGCGTCGAGAAGAAAAGACAGTTCTCCTTGCGCGGCGTGCGCACGCGGCAGACGGGCCGGCAATAGACGCCGGTGGACGTCACGCCCACGAAGAGCCGGCCGTCGTAGCGGGCATCGCGGGCCTTGAAGACCTGGTAGGCGGCGTCGTGGTCGAGCGTCATGTGGACCATTATGGGTGGCGGAATACGCAAGACTGGCCGTTTTCGGACATGCCGCTCAGGCCCTGCCGGCGGGCCGGAATGATCTTCCCTGAGCGGGTGAAATCTGCGCGTAGAAAGCGCCGCGCAGAGGGCCTGGGAGTCGTTCCCGGGCGTGGAACGCCGCGTGCTTGCGGCCGCAGTCCGGTCTATAGAATCCCCCAACTTTTTTCCAGGAGAGCCAGCGCATGCAAGTCACGGCGTCGAATTTCAAGGCCTATGACATCCGCGGGATCGTCGGCAAGACCATCGACGAGGCATTCGCGGAGCACCTCGGGCGGGCCTTCGGCAGCGCGGCGCGCGAAGCGGGCGAGAAGGCCGTGGCCGTGGGCCGCGACGGGCGCCTCTCGGGGCCCTCGCTCGTCGCCGCGCTCATCCGCGGCCTGGCCTCCACCGGGCTCGACGTGGTCGACCTCGGCGCGGTCACCACGCCCATGCTCTATTACGTGGCGGCCACGCGCGGCAAGCACGGCTGCAACTCCGGCATCCAGGTCACGGGCAGCCACAACCCCAAGGACTACAACGGCTTCAAGATGGTGCTGGCCGGCCGGGCGATCTACGGCGACGAGATCCAGGCGCTGCGCGTGCGCATGGAGAAGGAGCAGTACATCAAGGGCAAGGGCCGCTCGGCGAAGATGGACATCCTCGGCGAGTACCAGCACCGCATCACGAGCGACTGCAAGCTCGTGCGCAAGATGAAGATCGTGGTCGACAGCGGCAACGGCATCCCCGGCGCCTCGGCCCCGCAGATCCTGCGTGCGCTCGGCTGCGAGGTGACCGAGCTCTACTCCGAGGTCGATGGCGACTTCCCCAACCACCACCCCGATCCGAGCAAGCCCGAGAACCTGGCCGACCTGATCCGCACCGTGCAGGAGACCGATGCCGAGCTCGGCCTGGCCTTCGATGGCGACGGCGACCGCCTGGGCGTGGTCACCAAGGACGGCAACATCATCTACCCCGACCGCCAGCTGATGCTCTTTGCGATCGACGTGCTCGACCGCAACCCCGGCGCCACCATCATCTACGACGTCAAGTGCACGCAGCGCCTCGCGCCCGTGATCCGCGAGCACGGCGGCAAGCCGCTGATGTGGAAGACGGGCCACTCGCTCGTGAAGGCCAAGCTCAAGGAGACCCGCGCGCCGCTCGCCGGCGAGATGAGCGGCCACATCTTCTTCTCGGAGCGCTGGTACGGCTTCGACGATGCGACCTACACCGCCGCGCGGCTGCTCGAGATCCTCTCGCGCAGCAAGAACCCGAGCAAGGTGCTCAACGACCTGCCCACGAGCTTCAACACGCCCGAGCTCAACGTGCCCTGCGCCGAGGGCGAGCCCAAGGCCGTGGTCGAGAAGCTCCTGGAGGTGGCCGACTTCCCCGGCGCCGAGGTCGTCACCATCGACGGCCTGCGCGTGGACTACGAAGACGGCTTCGGGCTCATTCGCTCGTCGAACACGACGCCGGTGCTGGTGCTGCGCTTCGAAGGCCACACCGAGGCGGCGCTGCACCGCATCGAGAAGCAGATGATGGCCGCGCTCAAGGCCGCCAAGCCCGACGCCAAGGTCCAGGCCGCGGCCCACTGATCCGACGTCGAGCCACTGTGCCCCGGCCTGCGTGCGTGTCCTGATCGTCAAGCTGTCGTCGCTCGGTGACGTGGTGCACGCCATGCCGGTGGTGCACGACATCCGCAGCGTCTACAGCGGGGCCCGCATCGACTGGGTGGTGGAGCCGGCGTTCGCGCCGCTCGTGCGCCGCGTGCAGGGCATCCGCGAGGTGATCGAGTGCGCACAGCGCCGCTGGCGCAAGCGCTGGTGGACGAGCGCCGTGCGGGCCGAGTGGCGCGGCTTTCGCCAGCGCATTGCCGCCGAGCGCTACGACGCGGTGATCGACCTGCAGGGACTCACCAAGTCGGCCCTGGTCGCACGCATGGCGCAGGGGCCGAGCTTCGGCCTCGCCAACAAGACCGACGGCTCGGGCTACGAGTGGCCGGTGCGCTGGCTGCTCGACCAGACCATCGAGATCACGCCGCGCATCCATGCGCTCGACCGCTCGCGCGAGCTCGCGGCCCGCGCACTCAACTACCGCGTGGAAGGCTCGCCGTACTTCGGCCTGCTCGCGCAGGCCGAGCCGCTCGCCGAGCCGACGGTCGTCTTCGTGCATGGCACCTCGCGCGACGACAAGCTCTGGCCCGAAGCCTCGTGGATCGAGCTCGGCCGGCGCATGGTGGCCTCGGGCCTTTCGGTCGCGCTGCCGCATGCGGGCGCGATGGAGCTCGCGCGCGCCGAGCGCATCGCGCACGCCATCGGCCCGCGCGCGAGCGTGTGGCCGGCGCTGTCGCTCGATGCGCTGGTCGACCGGCTCGGCGGCGCGCAGGGCGTGATCGGCGTGGACAGCGGCCTGAGTCACATCGCCGTGGCGCTCAACCTGCCGCACGTGCAGCTCTACAACTTCCCCACCGCCTGGCGCACGGGGCCGCTCGTCTCGCATGGCCACCACCATCAGGTGGCGCTGGAGCGCGACCCCACGCCCGAGGTCGATCTCGTCTGGGCCAGCTGGCAGGTGGTGCGCCGCGCGCGGCGCGGGTGATCCTCATGATGGCGCGGCTCGTCTATTCCACGCTGCTGTGGCTGCTGACGCCCGGCTACCTGCTGCGCCTGTGGTGGCGCGGCCGCGCCGAGCCGCTCTACCGCCATGCGATGGCGGAGCGCCTCGGGTTCTACGGCACCCCGCCGGCACCCGGCGCGCTGTGGGTGCATGCGGTGTCGCTCGGGGAGACGCGTGCGGCCTCGGCGCTGATCGATGCGCTGCGGCGCCAGCACCCGGGCCTGCGCCTGCTGCTCACGCACAGCACCGCCACCGGCCGCGAGGCCGGGCAGGCGCTGCTGCGCGAGGGCGATGCGCAGGTGTGGCTGCCCTATGACACGCCGGGCGCCGTCGCGCGCTTCTTCCGCCGCTGCCGTCCGGTGGCCGGCGTGCTGATGGAAACCGAGATCTGGCCCAACCTGCTGGCCGGCGCGCGCACGGCGGGCGTGCCCATGGTGCTGGCCAACGCACGGCTGAGCGCCAGGAGCCACCGCCGTGGCGAACGCCTCGCGACGCTCCTGTACCCAGCCGCGGCCTCGCTCCGGTTCGCGCTCGCGCAGACGGAAGACGATGCAAGGCGCCTGCGCGCGTCGGGGGTGCGCGAGGTGCTGGTGTGCGGCAACCTCAAGTTCGACATGACGCCGAGCCCGGAGCTGCTGGAGCGGGGCCGCGCCTGGCGCGCTGCGCTCGGCCGCCCGGTGGTGATGGCTGCTGCCACGCGCGAGGGCGAGGAGGCGCTGCTGCTCGAGGCCTGGCGCACGCTGCCGGCCGGAGCGCGCCCCTTGCTGCTCGTCGTGCCGCGGCATCCGCAGCGCTTCGACGAGGTGGCAGCGCTCGTGGCAGGGCCCGGCCTGGCCCTCGCGCGCCGCAGCGAGTGGCGCGAGGCGCCGCCGGCGGGTGCCGGCGCGGGCGACGTGTGGCTGGGCGACAGCATGGGCGAGATGCCGCTCTACTACGCGCTGGCCGACGTGGCGTTGCTCGGCGGCAGCTATGCCCCGCTCGGCGGGCAGAACCTCATCGAGGCCGCCGCCTGTGGCTGCCCGGTGGTCATGGGGCCGCACACCTACAACTTCGCCGAGGCGGCCGAGCTCTCGCTGGCGGCCGGCGCCTCCATCCGCGTGGCCGACATGGCCGAAGGCGTGGCCCGGGCGGTCGCGCTCGCGCTCGATGCCGAGCGCGCGCGCCAGGCCGAGCGCGCCGTCGCCTTTGCCGCCGGGCACCGTGGCGCGGCCGAGCGCATGGCAGCGCGCATCGCCCCGCTCCTGTCGCGGGTGGGCGCTTGACCTTGCCCCGGGGCAGGGTTGGACAATCCCGCCCATCGTGAAGACGTGGCGCTGGTTCCTCATCGTCGTCCTGGCACTGCTGCTGCCTTTGCGCGGCGCCGTGGCGGGCGCGATGCTGTGCGCACCGGCAGGCCACGGCGACGCGGCCCATGCGCACCACGATGCAGGGCCGGCGGACCACGGCGCGCATGACGCCCATGAGACGCATGACGCGCAGGACACGCATGAAATGGATGACGCGCATGACGTGCATCAGGCCGGCGACGGCGAGACCTGCAACGCCTGCGCAAGCTACTGCTCCCTGACGCCGCTCGCGAGCGCCCCGCCGCACGTGCGGGCGCCCGGCGTCGCGGCCACGCTGAGCTACCCCGCCTGGTCGGCGCCCAGCCCGAGCTTCCTGCGCGGCGGGCAGGAACGTCCACCCCGAAGCACCTGACCCCGTGGCGGCCTCGTGACGAGGCCCGTCGGTGCTCGTGCGCGCTGCGCGCACGGGTCGACGCCGGCCTGGCCGGCGATCCCTCTCGGACTGGACACTCATGAACCCGATGTCTCGGAAGCGCACGCCGCTCGCGTGCGCATCCCTCCTCCTGCTCGCCGGCTGCGCGTCGTTCACGCCCGACGGCGGCTTCGACGCCGTGCGCGAACTCACGCGCGAGCGCACCGGCGTCGCGCCGGCCTACCAGCGCGCCGCCGCGGCCAGCGGTGAGGTCACCGCGCGCGTGGACGAGCTGCTCGCCCAGCCGCTGTCGCCCGAGGGCGCGGTGGAGCTCGCGCTGCTGCGCCACCGCGGCCTGCAGGCCACGTTTGCCGAGCTCGGCATCGCCGAGTCAGAGCGCGTGCGGGCCGGCCGGCTGCGCAACCCCAGCCTGCGCTTCGGCCGCCTGAGCGGCGGCGGCGAGGTCGAGATCGAGCGCGCCGTCGTCTTCGACGTGCTGGCCCTGCTCACGCTGCCGGTCACGCAGCCCCTGGAGCGGGCCCGCTTCGAGCAGATGCAGATGCAGGCGGCCTACGAGGCGGTGGGCGTGGCCGCGGCGGCACGCCGTGCGTGGTTCGAGGCGGTGGCGGCGCAGCAGCTGCTGGCCTACCACGAGCAGGTGCAGGACGCGGCCGATGCGGCCAGCGAGCTCGCCCGGCGCATGCAGCAGGCCGGCAACTTCAGCGCACTGGCGCGCCTGCGCGAGCAGGCCTTCCAGGCCGACGCCACGGCACAGCTCACGCGGGCCCGACACGAGGCGGTGGCCGCACGGGAGCGCCTCGTGCGGGCACTCGGCCTCGACGAGCCGGGCCGCCTCCAGCTCCCGGCGCGCCTGCCCGACCTGCCCGAGGCTCCCGCCGAGCCGAGGGATGCCGAGCAGGCGGCCATGACGCATCGCCTGGACGTGCAGATGGCCCGGCGCTCGGCGCAGGCCACGGCCGACGCGCTCGGCCTCACGCGCGCGACGCGCTTCGTCAACGTGCTGCACGCGGGCTACCAGAACGCGAGCCACAGCGGCGAGCCGCGCCGCAACGGCTACGAGGTCGAGCTGGAGCTGCCGCTCTTCGACTTCGGCAGCGCGCGCTCCGCGCGTGCCGAGGCGGTGTACCTGCAGGCGCTGCACCGGGCCGCCCAGGTCGCGACCGACGCCCGCTCCGAGGTGCGCGAGGCCCACTCGGCCTACCGCACCGCCTGGGCGCTCGCGCGCCACTACCGCGACGAGGTGGTGCCGCTGCGCCAGCGCATCTCGGAAGAGAACCTGCTGCGCTACAACGGCATGCTCGCGAGCGTCTTCGAGCTGCTGGCCGATGCACGCCAGCAGGTGGCCAGCGTCAGCGCCGCCGTCGAGGCCCTGCGCGACCACTGGCTCGCGCACACCCGGCTGCAGACCGCACTCACCGGCCGGTCGCCGGCCCCCGTCTCCCCGATTTCGCCGTCCGCGCGCGCTGCTGCGCCCGCGTCGCCGGCCGACGCGCATTGAGGTCACCATGTCCAACCGCAGAAACTTCTTCAAGGCCGCCGGCGCCACGCTGGTCGGCGCTGCAGCCGTGAGCCGCGCCGGCGCTGCACGGCTGCCCGAAGCCGCCATGCAGGCCACGCCCGGCACGCAGGTGCCGCCGCCCCCGCCCAATGGCCGCCCCTACCAGCCGATCGTCACGCTCAACGGCTGGTCGCTGCCGTGGCGCATGAAGGACGGGGTGAAGGAATTCCACCTCGTCGCCGAGCCGGTGCAGCGCGAGATCGCCCCCGGCATGACCGCCAATCTGTGGGGCTACAACGGCCAGAGCCCGGGCCCCACGATCGAGGCGGTGGAAGGCGAGCGCGTGCGCATCTTCGTCACCAACAAGCTGCCGGAGCCCACCACCGTGCACTGGCACGGCATGCCCGTGCCCTCGGGCATGGACGGCGTGGCCGGCCTCACGCAGCCGCCGATCGGCGTGGGCAGGACCTGGGTCTACGAGTTCGTGCTCCAGCGCTCGGGCACGTTCATGTACCACCCGCATGCCGACGAGATGGTGCAGATGGCCATGGGCATGATGGGCCTCTTCATCGTGCACCCGCGCGACGTGCGACTGCACCGCGTGGACCGCGACTACGGCTTCATCCTCAACGCCTACGACATCGAGCCGGGCAGCGCCACGCCGCGCGTGAACACCATGCTCGACTTCAACCTCTGGACGTGGAACAGCCGCGCCTTCCCCGGCATCGCGCCGCTGGTGGCGCGCACCGGCGAGCGGGTGCGCATCCGCATCGGCAACCTCACCATGACCAACCACCCGATCCACCTGCACGGACCGCACTTCGAGGTGACCGGCACCGATGGCGGCTGGGTGCCGAAAAGCGCCCGCTGGCCCGAGGTGACGACCGACGTCGGCGTGGGCCAGATGCGCGCCATCGAGTTCGACGCCATGGCCGGCGACTGGGCGATCCACTGCCACAAGTCGCACCACACCATGAACGCCATGGGCCATGGCGTGCCGACCCTGATCGGCGTGGACCAGCGCGAGGTGGTCGACAAGATCACCCGCCTCATCCCCGACTACATGGCCATGGGGCAGGGCGGCATGCACGAGATGGCCGGGATGCACATGCCGCTGCCCGCCAACACGCTGCCGATGATGGCCGGCACCGGCCCCTTCGGCCCGATCGGCATGGGCGGGATGTTCAGCGTGGTGAAGGTGCGCGACGACCTGGCGCGCGGCGACTTCCGCGACCCCGGTCCCTACCGCCATCCGGCCGGCACGCTCGCGAGCGAATACACCGGAGGGTTGGAAGAGCCCTCACGCGCGCCCACGGCGCACGAGCACCAGGCTCCTCAGGAAGGGCGCCACGACCATGGGCACGAGCCCGCGCCGGCCACGCCGAAGAAGCCCGCGCTGGACGTGCGCAAGCCCACCGGGCACGGTGGGCATCACCACCACTGAGGCGGCCTACCTGGCGAGGAGGCTGTTGATGGCGGCGACGTCGGCCGGCGTGAGCTGGCCGGCGGCCTGGCGCAGGCGCAGGCTGTTGACCAGCACGTCGTAGCGGGCCCTGGCGAGGTCGCGCCGCGCGTTGTACAGCTGCGTCTGCGCGTTGAGCACGTCGAGGTTGACGCGCACGCCCACGCGGTAGCCGAGCTGCGTGGCTTCGAGCGCGACCTGGCTCGAGGCCTCCGCCGCCTCCAGTGCGCGCGCCTGCGCGGCGAGCGATTGCACGCCGAAGTACGACTGGCGGGTGGCCTGCGCGACGGCGCGGCGCGACGCGTCCAGGCCGTTGCGGGCCTGTTCTTCGAGCAGCAGCGTCTCCTTGACGCGGTTCTGCACGGAGAAGCCGGCAAAGAGCGGCAGGGTCAGGCGCACGCCGACGTTGGAGCCCTGCGTCGGGCCCGAGCGGTCGAAGGCGATGCCGCTCTGGGTGCCGTTCACATCGGTGCGGCCACGGCTGTAGCCGCCTTCGAGCGCGACGGTGGGCAGGTGACCCGCGCGCGCCTTGCTCGTCTCGAGCTGCGCCTGCTCGTAGCCGATGCGCTGCTTGCGCACCTGCGGCGCGTCTTCTGCCTTGGCGACCCACTCGTTCACGTCGCCGGGCGTGGGCGGCAGCGCCACGGGCGTGGCCAGCGGCCGCGGCTCCACGCCGGTGCGGCCGACCAGCTGGTCGAGCGCGATGCGCTTGGTGAGGAGGTCGTTCTCGGCCGCGATCTCCTGCGCGGTGGCGAGGTCGAAGCGCGCCTGCGCTTCGCGCGTGTCGGTGATGGTGGCCGTGCCGACCTCGAAATTGCGCTTGGCCGAGGCGAGCTGCTCGGAGATCGCCTTCTTGCTGGCCTGCGCGGTGGCCAGCGCGTCCTGCGCGGCCAGGACGTCGAAGTAGGCCTGCGCCAGGCGCACGATCAGGTCCTGCTCGGCGATCTGCAGGTCGGCCTTGGCCGACTCCACGCTCAGGTCCGCCTGGGCGATGGTGGCGTCGTTGGCGCGGTTGAAGAGGCTTTGCGTGCCGCGCAGCGCGGCGTTGGGGCCACGGGCGTTGTTGGCACCCTGGGGCGTGTCGCTCGTGGTGCGGGAGTAGCTGAGCTCCGCGCCCACGTTCGGGCGGCGCAGCGCATGCGCCTGCTCGGCGCGGTACCGGGCCGAATCGGCGAGCGCCCGGGCCGCGAGGTAGGTGGCGTCGTATCCGCGTGCCGTGTCGTAGAGCTCCTGCAGGGTCTGGGCGTGCGCGACGGGCAGGCCGCCCAGCGCGAGGGCGGCTGCCAGGGCGAGGCGCGCGAGCACGGGCCGGCGGGGCGTGTGGGCTGCGGACATGAAGACCTTCCTTGTGGGTGTGGAGCGGGCGATCGGTTCGGTTCAGAAGTGGAAGCGGCTGGGCTCTTCGAAGCCGCTCAGGCGCTGGGCGACCGTCTCGAAGAGGTTGACGCTCTTGAACTCCTGGTCGCCTACGCGCGTGACGAGCATGGCGGTCATCGCCGGTTCGTGGCCGACGATGGCGGCGAGGCGCCCGCCCGGTGCGAGCTGGTCCAGCAGGCTCTGCGGCACGGCGGCCACCGAGCCCGAGAGCAGGATCACGTCGAAGGGGCCGGCGGTGGGCAGGCGCCTGGAGCCGTCGCCCTCGACGACGCTCACGTTGCTCACGGCGGCGCGCCGGAGGTTCTCGGAGGCGAACTTCGCGAGCGCCGGGTCGAGCTCCATCGTGACGACCTGGCGCGCCCGGTGCGCCAGCAGCGCGGCCATGTAGCCGGAGCCGGCGCCGATCTCCAGCACGCGCTCGTGGCGGCGCACGTTGAGCTCCTGCAGCAGGCGGGCCTCGACCTTGGGCGCGAGCATGCACTGGCGCTCGCCGGCCGAGGCGGGCAGCGGCACCTCGGTGTCGAAGAAGGCCATGCTGTGGTAGGCCGGCGGCACGAAGTCCTCGCGCTTGACCACGGCCAGCAGCGACAGGACGTTCGGATCCAGCACGTCCCAGGGGCGGATCTGCTGCTCGATCATGTTGAAGCGGGCTTGCTCGGTGTTCATCTCAGACTCCGTGGTACGCAGGAAAACCAAAAATTCTAGGGGCCGGGCATCGGCTGCGGGGTCGTGGCGGGGCGACCGGCGAAGCGACGACGCAGCCAGTTCGAGAAATCGTCGAGGTAGCAGTAGATGACGGGCACCACCACCAGCGTGAGGAGCGACGAGGTGATGACGCCGCCGATCACCGCCTGGCCCATGGGCGCGCGCTGCTCGGCGCCTTCGGACAGCGCGAAGGCCAGCGGCACCATGCCGAAGACCATGGCGAGCGTCGTCATCAGGATGGGGCGCAGCCGCACCTCGGCGGCGTGCAGCAGCGCCGCCTCGCGCTCCATCGGCGCATCACCGTGCTCGCCGGCGCGTGCGCGGATGGCGAAGTCCACCAGCAGGATCGCGTTCTTGGTGACGAGGCCCATCAGCATCACGATGCCGATGATGCTGAACATGTTGAGCGTGGAGCCGAAGACCAGCAGCGTGAGCACCACGCCGATCAGCGTGAGCGGCAGCGACGCCATGAGCGCGATCGGCTGCAGGAAGCTCTTGAACTGGCTCGCGAGGATCATGTAGATGAAGACGATGGCCAGCGCCAGCGCGCCGATGGCGTACTGGAACGACTCGGTCATGTTCTTGGTGGAGCCGCCGAAGCTGTAGCGGTAGCCGGGGGGCCAGGCCACGCTGTCGAGCACGCGGCGGATGTCGGCCGAGACCTCGCCGGCGCTGCGGCCCTGGGTGTTGGCGTCGACGTTGATCTCGCGGTTGAGGTCGCGCCGGTTGATCTGGTTGAGGCCGGTCGCGGGCTGCACGTCGGCCACCTGCGACAGGCGCACGATGCGGGGCGATCCGTCCGGCGCGGCGCTCACGTTGATGGGCACGCGCAGCAGGTCGTCGAGGCCACTTCTGGCCTCGGGCGTGGCGCGCACGATCACGTCGTAGGTCTCGCCATCGGGGGCGCGCCAGTTGCCGGTGGTGGTGCCGGCGACCAGCGTGCGCAGGGTGCTCGCGAGCGCGTTGACGTTCAGGCCGAGGTCGGCGGCGGCGTCGCGCCTGACGTCGATCGAGACGGTGGGCTTGTTGGGCTTGAGCGTGCTGTCGAGGTCCACGAGCCCGGGGATCTCGCGCAGCCGCGGCATGACCACGTTGGACAGCCGCTCCAGCTCGGCGAGATCGGGGCCCTGGATGGAGAACTGCAGGCTCTTGCCGCCGCCGAGGTCGGTGACGCCGATGTTGGTGATGGTCACGCCCGGAATGCGCCCCAGCCGCTCGCGCAGCGGCGCGGTGAGCTCGTCCACGCTGCGCGTGCGCGTCGCACGGTCGGTGAGGCGCACGTAGATGGAGCCATAGATCTTGCCGGGCGCACCGACGCCGTTGATGGTCGTCACCGTGTGCTGCACCTCGGGCATCTCGCGCAGCACCGCGTCGATCTGGCGTGCGCGCGACTCGGTGGTCTCGAGCGAGGAGCCGACGGGCGTGTAGAAGTTGATCTGCGTCTCGGAGAAGTCAGCCTTGGGCAGGAACTCCGCGCCGAGGACCGGGATGACGAAGAAGCTGCCGACGAAGGTGGCCAGCGCAATGCCCAGGGTCGCGAGCTTGTGGCGCAGCGACCAGCCGAGGATCTGCTGGTAGGTGTCGGAGAGCCACTGGGTGAAGCGGTCGAACCAGGCCGTCACGCGGCCGATGGTCCGGTCGTACAGCGTGACCGGCGGGCCCTGGCGGCCGTGCCCGTGCGCCTGCGGGTCGTGCCAGACCGACGAGAGCATCGGGTCGAGCGTGAAGCTCACGAACATCGAGATCAGCACCGCCGCCACGATGGTGATGCCGAACTGGTGGAAGAACTTGCCCACGATGCCGCCCATGAAGCCGATGGGCAGGAACACCGCCACGATGGACAGCGTGGTGGCCAGCACGGCCAGGCCGATCTCGTTGGTGCCGTCGAGCGAGGCCTGCATCGGCGGCTTGCCCATCTGAACATGGCGCACGATGTTCTCGCGCACCACGATCGCGTCGTCGATCAGCAGGCCCACGCACAGGCTCAGCGCCATCATCGTGATGCCGTTGATCGTGAACCCGAAGAGGTACATGAAGAGGAAGGTGCCGATGAGCGCGATCGGCAGCGTGAGCCCGGTGATGACCGTCGAGCGCCACGAGTTCAGGAAGAGGAAGACGATGAGCACCGTGAGCACCGCGCCCTCGATCAGCGTCTGGGTCACGTTGGCCACCGACACGCGGATGGCGCGCGAGTTGTCGCGGTTGACCTCCACCGCCACGCCCGGCGGCAGCAGCTTCTGCGCCTCGGTGAGCGCCGCCCGCAGGCCATCGACCACGGCGATGGTGTTCTCGCCCTGCGACTTCTGGACCGACAGCAGCACCGTGCGCTGGCCGTTGTAGAGCGCGAGGCTCTCGATCTCCTGCGGGCCGTCGACCACGTCGGCCACCTGCCACAGCTTGATCACGTTGCCGGCGCGGCGCGAGACGACGATCTCGCGGAAGTCTTCCGGGCGCTTCAGGCGGGCGTTGATCTGCACCACGCGCTCCTGCTCGCGCGACTGCACCGCGCCCATGGGGAGCTCCTGGTTCTCGCTGCGCACGGCGGCGAGCACCTGGTCCACGCTGATGCCCAGCGCTTCGAGCGCGGCTGGGCGGAGGTAGAGGTTGATCTGGCGCTCGACGCCGCCCACCAGCGTGACGGCGCCCACGCCGCGCACGTTTTCCAGGCGCTTCTGCAGCACCTGCGTGGCCCAGGTGGTGAGCTCCTGCGGCGACTTGCTGCCGTCGGGCGAGAGCACGGCCACGTTGAAGATGGGCGCGCTCTGCGGGTCGAAGCGGAAGACGCGCGGCTCCTCGACCTCGTCGCGCAGCAGCGGGCGGATCAGCGCCACCTTCTCGCGCACGTCGTCGGCGGCCTTGCGGCCATCGACGTCGAGGTTGAACTCGATGATGACGACCGACGAGCCCTCGTAGGAGCGCGAGTGCAGGGCGTTGATGCCCGAGATGGTGTTGACCGCCTCCTCGACCTTCTTGGTGATCTCGGCCTCGACGATCTCGGGCGACGCGCCGGGGTAGTCCATCTGCACCACCACCGTCGGGAAGTCGACGTTGGGGAACTGGTCGACCGCCAGGCGCTGCACGCTGAAGAGTCCGAGCACCACGAAGGCCAGCATGACCATGGTGGCCATGACCGGGTTGCCGATGGAGACGCGGGTGAACCACATGGCGCGCGGCCTTTAGCGGGTGGCCGCGGCCGACGCAGCAGGGGCGGGGGCGGCCAGGTTCACCGGCGTGCCGTCGCGCAGCAGCCCGACGGTGCTGCGCAGCACCGGGGTGCCGGGCTCCAGGCCGCCGACGATCTCGACCACGCTTTCGCGCACACCGTCGATCAGCGCCTCGCCGCGCGCGCCGAGCGTGACGCTGCGGTGGGCGATGCGCCCGTCGGAGATCGCCATGACATACGGCCGTGCCTGCTCCACGCGCACGGCGCTCGCAGGCACCACCAGGGCCTGCCTGCGCTGCAGCTCGATGCTGCCGCGGGCGAAGAGGCCCTGGCGCAGCCCGGCGTGAGGCTTGACGCTCAGGTAGACCATCACCGCGCGCGTGCCGGCCTGCGTGCTCGGGTTGATGCGGGCGACGGTGGCGCCCACCGGCTCGGCATGGCCATCGATCGCGAGACGCGCGGCCTGGCCCACGCGCACGTCGGCCACGTCCTCTGGCGGCAGCGCCGCTTCGAGCTCGATGCTGGAGAGGTCGACGATCTCGATCAGCCGCGTCTCGATCGACACACGCTCGCCCACCTGCACCAGGCGCTGCGAGACGGTGCCCGAGATCGGCGCGACGAGGCGCGCATCGGCCACCGCCTTGCGGGCGAGCGCCACGGCGGCCTGCGCGGCGCCGTAGTTGGCGCGGGCCGAGGCTTCGTTGGCGACGGAGTTCTCGAGGCCGGTGGGCGAGATGAAGCCCTGCGCCACGAGCGCGCGGTTGTTCTCCAGCGTGCGGCGCGCGATGTCGAGCTGGGCGCGCGACGACGCCGCCGTCTGCTCGGCCTGGCCGAGGCGCAGCTGCACCTCGGAGGTGTCGAGCTGGCCCAGCACCTGGCCGGCCTTGACGGTGTCGCCCTCGCGCACGTTGAGCGACTTCACCTCGGCGGAGACCTTGGCCTTGAGGAACGCGCTGTTGACTGCCTTGAGCCCGCCCGAGATGGTGAGCGTGCGCACGAGTTCACGCGGGCTGGCGACGACGAGGTCGGAGGCCGCGAGATCGAAGCCCTGGGCCGCCACCGGCGCCGCGACCGCGGCCTTGGCGGCGCGCCGGTTCTGCACCACGCGCCCGACGAGGGCAATCACCAGCAGCAGCACGATCACGACGATCAGCCACTTCCCCCCTCGCTTGGTCATGTCGTCTTCTTCCCTGGTGTCGTGGTCGTGTCTGGCGCCTGGAGCAGCCCGTGCAGCATCAGGTCGATGTGGGTGTCGATCACCCGGTCGGCGTCGAAGTCCAGCCCCGAGGCGGAGCATGCGCCGAAGGAGTTCTTGTGCAGGGCCAGGAAGATCAGCGGCGCGATCACCGCGATCGTCGCCTCGTCGAACGGCACGGCGCGGAATTCGCCTCGCTCGATGCCGCGCTGCAGTGTACGCAGCAGCAAGGTGGTGGCCGGGCGGATCACTTCGTCGCGGTAGAAGTCGGCGATCTCCGGAAAGATGCCCACCTCCGACATCATGATCTTGTGGATGCCGCCGGCGGGCGTGCAGCCCACGCGCTGCCACCAGGTGTGCATCAGCAGGCGCAGCAGCTCGGCGGTCGGCCCCTCGAACTCGTCGACGATGCCCGTGCCTTCCTCGATCACCTGGCCGAGGTTCTGCCGGATGACGGCCTTGAGGAGCTCTTCCTTGCTCGGGTAGTACAGATAGAGCGTGCCCTTGGAGACACCCGCCCGTAGCGCGACCTCGTCGGAGCGGGTGGCCGAGAAGCCCTTCTCGACGAAGAGCGCGAGCGCGGCGTCCAGCAGCTCCTGCGGGCGTGCTTCCTTGCGCCGCTGGCGTGTCGCCGCATGGGGAGTGGGCTTGGGCATCGAAGGCGGGGGTGAAAGATACTGACCAACCGGTCAGTAATGTAGCCGTGACGCTTCCGCGTGGTCAAGGCGACACCGAATGGCCCGCGGCGGCAGTGCGCGTCAGGGCCGCCGCTATCATCCGGCGTCACTTTCTGAGAGGGGCTTGCTTTTGGACGTCGTACTGCTGCTCAAGGCAGCCATCATGGGCATCGTCGAAGGTCTCACCGAATTCCTGCCCATCTCCAGCACCGGCCACCTCATCCTCACCGGCTCCCTGCTCAATTTCACGGGCGACATCGTCAAGGTGTTCGAGATCGCCATCCAGACCGGCGCCATGCTGGCGGTGATCTGGCAATACCGTGAGCGGCTCGGCCGCACGGTGACGGGCATCACGCACGATCCGGTGGCGCAGCGCTTCGCGCGCAACGTGATCGTCGCCTTCATCCCGGCGGTGGTGCTCGGCCTGGCGCTGGGCGGCGCGATCAAGCAGTATCTGTTCAAGCCCGTGCCGGTGGCCGTGGCCTTCATCGTGGGCGGCCTCATCATCCTGTGGGTCGAGCGGCGCCACAAGCGGCTCTACGGCGAGCGCGATCTCGAAGGCACGCGGCTCGCCCGCGTCGAGACGGTCGACGACATGAGCGCGCGCGATGCGCTCAAGGTCGGCCTGCTGCAGTGCCTCGCGCTCATCCCCGGAACCAGCCGCTCGGGCGCGACCATCATCGGCTCGCTGGTGCTCGGCTTCTCGCGCAAGGCGGCCACCGAGTTCAGCTTCTACCTCGGCATTCCCACGCTCATGGGCGCGGGCGCCTACTCGGTGTGGAAGCAGCGCGACCTGCTGCAGTGGAGCGACCTGCCGATGTTCCTCGTCGGCACGGTGTTCGCGTTCATCAGCGCGCTGCTTTGCATCCGCTGGCTGATCCGCTACGTCTCCACGCACGACTTCACGGTGTTCGCCTGGTACCGCATCGCCTTCGGGCTGGTCGTGCTGGGCACGGCGTGGACCGGCATCGTCAACTGGGCGGAGTGATCAGCGCTTGACGAACACCAGGTCCCACACGCCGTGGCCGAGCTTCAGGCCACGGTTCTCGAACTTGGTGAGCGGCCGGTAGGCCGGCTTGGGCGCGTAGCCTTCGGCGGTGTTGCGCAGGGCCGGCTCGGCCGAGAGCACCTCCAGCATCTGCTCGGCATAGGGCTGCCAGTCGGTCGCACAGTGCAGGTAGCCACCGGGCGCGAGCCGCGTCACGAGCCGGGCGACGAAGGGCGCCTGCAGGAGCCGGCGCTTGTGGTGCTTCTTCTTGTGCCAGGGATCGGGAAAGAAGATGTGCACGCCGGCGAGCGAGGCCGGCGCGACCATGTGCTCCAGCACCTCCACGGCGTCGTGCTGCACGATGCGGATGTTGGCGAGGTGCTTCTCGCCGATGTGCCTGAGCAGCGCGCCCACGCCGGGCGTGTGCACCTCCACGCCGAGGAAGTCGGTGTCGGGCAAGGCCTGCGCGATCTGCGCCGTGGCGTCGCCCATGCCGAAGCCGATCTCCAGCACCAGCGGCGCTTCGCGCCCGTACACCTCGCGCGGCACGAGCGGCGCGGCCTCGTAGGGCAGCACGAACTGCGGGCCGAGCGTTTCGAGCGCGCGCATCTGGCCCGTGCCCATGCGGCCGGCGCGCACCACGAAACTGCGGATGCTGCGGCGGTGGGGAAAGTCGGCGGAAGGCGGCGTGTCGGTCATGGGCGGGCCCGGTTCGAGCGGGCCCGCATTGTGCCTTCGCCGTCAGCGGCTCAGCGGCCGCCTTCCCACAGTTTCAGGTCGGGTGCGTAGTTGCCGGCGGCATAGGCCGAGCAGAACGCGTTGTTGTTGCCGCGGTAGGTGGGATCGAGCGCGACGACGGCCGGGCGCAGCGCCTGCCAGATGCGTGCGGGCTCGCTGCCCGACTGCCCGCCCGAATCCTTCACCACGATCACCATGTCCAGGCCCCGGTGCACGATGATGTACTGGCCCCCGAGCCCGGCGGCGAAGAACACGCCCACGTCGTGCTGCTGCGGCGGGCAGCCGCCCGGGCGCAGGCAGCTCGGTGCGTTGGACACGGGGCCGTGCGGGTAGCTGCGGTGCTGCGGCTTGGGCGCGCAGGTGTCCTCCTCGTTGAGCCAGGTGAGGTAGCCGTAGCGCGTGTTGGCGTCCTCGAACGACGGGTGCGCGAGGTTGTACAGGTAGTTCAGGTCGATGAGGCGCTGCCCGTTCCACACGCCGCCGTTGTTCATCAGCAGGCCGAGCCGCGCCATGTCGCGGATGGTCGTCTGCCAGCTGGTCGCGAAGTTCTTGCTGCTCGACGAGGTGCCCCAGGTCGAGTTCTCGAAGCCGAGAGGCGTGGCGAGGTGGCGCGTCCAGAAGGCGCCGATGTTGCTGCCCAGACGCGTGGTGTCCTGGGCGACGACGGTGTTCACGACGTCGCTCAGACGGTTGATGGCATCGCTGCCGACGGTGTCGTACTGGAACTGGCGGTTGGGATAGTTCAGGTTGGGCGACGCAGCGCTCACCATGCCCAGCACGTGCGCCGTGGTCGAGGCCTGCTGGAAGCTGAAGCTGTCGAGCCAGTGGTCGATGCGCTGGAACTCGCCGAGCGGCCCGCGCTTGCGCGTGGAGGTCAGGGGGATGTTGCGCGTCTGGTGGATGAGCGCGCCCACGGTGAGCGCGCCCATGGTCTTGGTCGTCGAGTAGACCTGGCTGACGGAGTCGCGCCCGCGCGGGTAGTACTCGTGGCACAGCTTGCCGTAGCGCACGACGGCCCAGGCGAGCCCGAGCGTACGGTTGGCCTGTTGCAGCGCCGTCGGGTCGAGCTTGCACTCGCTGGCCACGTTGGCCGCAGAGACGAGCTGCCACGGGCCGGTCCCCGGATCGGTCGCATTGCCGGTCGGAGGCGGCGTGCCGGTGCGCGTGCCGTCGATGCGCGCATGGGTCACCGTGTAGTTCTCGAGCGAGCTGTTGGCGTCGACGCGGAAGCGGATGTAGAGCGTGCTGCGCCCGGCGGCCGTGGCCGGCAGCGCGAAGGTGGTGGAGCCCGACGCGGTGCGGCTCGATTCCAGGACGCTGTAGCTGCTGCCGTCGACCGAGAACTCGACGATGCCGGCCTCGCCCAGGTCCAGCCCGCTGGAGCTGCGGCCGAACTGGAGCGTGAGGTTCATGAACCCGACGGTGTTGATGGCGGCCGACCGGATCGCGCCATCGTTGCTGCCCAGCGAACCGGCCATGCGCGCGCCGTAGCTGCCGGTGGTGACGGAGCCGCTGCTCGAGAAGCTGCCGAGGCCGGCGCTGAAGTTCTGGTCGAGCAGCACGTCGGCGTGTGCAGCCGCGACGCCCGCGGACAGCAAGGCGGCGCCCAGCAGCCGGTTGGAAAATCGAAAGGTCATCGTCGTCTCCTTTTTGGTGGCGGATCGGGTCCGGCAGCAAATGTGTACGACTGTGCATTTCTGAGCGATCAGCGATTACCCGCGGATCTGCGGCTCGCTGCTCGCGAGGGCGGGCGGATGCGGCAGCACGCTAGAATCCGCCCCATCGCGGGTGTAGTTCAATGGTAGAACGGCAGCTTCCCAAGCTTCATACGAGGGTTCGATTCCCTTCACCCGCTCCACATACCCAGGCAGGGCCGCTGATGCGGCCCTTGTCGTTGGGGCCCGCGACGGGCTCCGTGCCGCTGGAGAGCCGGGCATGAGTGTCAAGCTGAGCATCGTGTGGGTGGATCGGCCCGAGCCAGCCCCGTTTGCCACGCTGCCCGAGGGCAGCCCCTGGGGGCCGTGGGCCGTCACGGCGGTGTCCGACCTGAACCAGCAGGCCACCCGCGATGCCGTGGCCGGCGCGGACGCGGCGCTCGTGTGCCTGCCCGGGAGCGCCCAGGCGGCGCCCATCGCCTGGGCGGCCCTGTCGGCCATCGGCGCGGAGACCGCCGTGCTGGTGCTCGCCGACGCGATGGATGCCGCCACCCAGCAGCGCCTGCTCAATGCCGGCGCGCAGGACGTGGTGCTGCACCGCGACGCCGCCTCGCTCGCCCAGCGCGTGCGCCTGGCCGTGCAGCGCAAGCAGGTCGAGCTGGAGGCGCGCAAGGCCTACGCCACCGACCTCGGCACCGGCCTGCCCAATCGCCAGCAGCTCATCGAACACATGAGCCAGCTGCTCGCGCTGCGCGAGCGCGAGCCGCGCCCGGTAAGCGTGCTGGCCTTCCGCATCGAGGGCCTGCAGGGCGTCGAATCGGCCCATGGTGCCGAATCGGCCAACGTCGTGCGCCGCAAGATCGCGGTCAGGCTGCGGGCCGGCGTGCGCGCGAGCGACGTGGTGGCGTCGCTGGGCGGCGACGTCTATGCCGTGATGCTGCCGTCCACCGAATCGGCGACCGACGCCGAGTACGTGGTGCAGAAGCTCCTCAAGTCGCTGCGCGAACCGGTGCGCATCGCCGGCACGGCCGTGCCCATCACCGCGCACGTGGGCGTGGCCCAGTACCCGCACGACGGCAAGCAGCCCGAGCCGCTGCTGCGGCATGCCGCCACCGGCGCGCTCATGGGCGCCTATGGGGCGCAGGCGTCGGCCAACGACGCCGGCTGAGCCCCGCGGCTACTTCAGGATGTCGCCCAGGCAGAGGTACTTGATCTCGAGGTAGTCGTCGATCCCGTGGCGCGAGCCCTCGCGCCCCAGACCCGATTGCTTCACGCCGCCGAAGGGCACTTCGGCCGTCGAGATGAGGCCGGTGTTGATGCCGACCATGCCGTATTCGAGCGCCTCGCCCACGCGGAAGATGCGGCCCACGTCGCGGCTGTAGAAGTAGCTCGCGAGGCCGAACTCGGTGTCGTTGGCCGCGGTGATGACCTCTTCCTCCGTCTTGAATCGGAACACCGGCGCCACCGGCCCGAAGGTCTCCTCGCGGGCACAGAGCATCTCGCTCGTGGCCTCGGCGATCACGGTGGGCTCGTAGAAGCGCTCGCCGATCTTGCGTCCGCCGGTGAGCACGCGCCCGCCCTTGGCGGTGGCGTCGGCCACGTGCTGCTCGACCTTGGCGAGCGCCTGGTCGTCGATCAGCGGGCCCTGCGTCACGCCGGGCTCGAAGCCGTTGCCGACCTTGATGGCCTTGGCCTTCTCGCTCAGCTTTTGCACGAAGGCGTCGTAGACGCCCTCCTGCACGTAGAGCCGGTTGGCGCACACGCAGGTCTGGCCGGCGTTGCGGTACTTGCTCGCAAGCGCACCCTCGACGGCGCTGTCGAGGTCGGCGTCGTCGAAGACGATGAAGGGCGCATTGCCGCCGAGCTCCAGCGAGAGCTTCTTGATGGTGGGCGCGCATTGCGCGGCGAGGATGCGGCCGACCTCGGTGGAGCCGGTGAAGGAGAGGTGCCGCACCACATCGCTCGCGCACAGGGCCTTGCCCACCTCGATGGAGCTGGCGCCGTCGGCCGTCACGATGTTGAGCACGCCGGCCGGCATCCCGGCACGTTGCGCGAGCTCGGCCACCGCGAGCGCCGACAGCGGGGTCTGCTCCGCCGGCTTGATGATGACCGGGCAGCCCGCGGCCAGCGCCGGCGCCACCTTGCGCGTGATCATCGCGATCGGGAAGTTCCACGGCGTGATGGCCGCGCACACGCCCATGCTCTGCTTGATGACGAGGTAGCGCTTGTTGTTGTCGGTGGTGGGGACGGTGTCGCCGTAGACCCGTCGTCCCTCTTCGGCGAACCACTCGATGAAGCTGGCGCCGTAGACGACTTCGCCCCTGGATTCGACGAGGGGCTTGCCCTGTTCGGCGGTCATGATGCGCGCGAGGTCGTCGGCATGCTGGTGCAGCAGCTGGTACCACTTCATGAGGATGGCGGCGCGTTCCTTGGCGGTCTTGCTGCGCCACAGCGGCCAGGCGGCGTTGGCGGCCTCGATGGCCTGGCGCGTTTCGACCGCGCCGAGATTGGCCACGTCGACCAGCTTCTGGCCGGTGGCCGGGTCGGTCACCTCGAAGCGGCTGCTCCCGCCGACCCATTCACCGTTGATCAGGGCATTGCTCTTGAGCAGGCTCTGATCGGCCAGCTGGGCCAGTGGCGAGGCTTTCATTTCCATGTCGTATCTCCGGGCAAAAAAGTAGCTGCCGCATGATAAGTCGCACCCGTGCCCACGACTTGCGACAGGGCTCTGCGCAAGGCCGGCACCTATAATCCCAGCCCCGGTAAATCAACGACTTACCGCGGTTCCTCCCCCTGAAAGCGACTGGCATGAAAGCCTCCGAAATCCGTTCGCAGTTCCTCAAGTTCTTCGAGTCCAAAGGCCACGCCATCGTGGCCTCCAGCCCGGTGGTGCCGGGGGACGACCCGACGCTGCTGTTCACCAACGCCGGGATGAACCAGTTCAAGGACGTGTTTCTCGGCTTCGACAAGCGCCCCTACAGCCGCGCGACGACCGCGCAGAAGTGCATCCGCGCCGGCGGCAAGCACAACGACCTCGAGAACGTGGGCTACACCGCACGGCACCACACCTTCTTCGAGATGCTGGGCAACTTCTCGTTCGGCGACTACTTCAAGCACGACGCCATCCAGTACGCCTGGGAACTGCTGACCGAGGTCTACAAGCTGCCCAAGGACAAGCTCTGGGTCACCGTCTACGCCGAGGACGACGAGGCCTACGACATCTGGCACAAGACCGTGGGCGTGCCGGCCGAGCGCATCGTGCGCATCGGCGACAACAAGGGCGCGCGCTACGCCTCCGACAACTTCTGGATGATGGGCGACACCGGCCCCTGCGGCCCGTGCACCGAGATCTTCTACGACCACGGCCCGGAGATCCCCGGCGGCCCGCCCGGCTCGCCGGATGAAGACGGCGACCGCTACATCGAGATCTGGAACAACGTGTTCATGCAGTTCAACCGCGACGAAGCGGGCGTGATGCACAAGCTTCCGAAGCCGAGCGTGGACACCGGCATGGGCCTGGAGCGCATCACCGCGGTGCTGCAGCACGTGCACTCCAACTACGAGATCGACCTCTTCGTGAACCTGCTCGGTGCGGCGAAGAGAGCGGTCGAAGCGGCTGGCGGCAGCGACGTGGACGCCGCATCGCCTTCGCTCAAGGTGATCGCCGACCACATCCGCGCCTGCACCTTCACGGTGGTCGACGGCGTGATCCCGAGCAATGCCGGCCGCGGCTACGTGCTGCGCCGCATCGCCCGCCGCGCCATCCGCCACGGCTACAAGCTGGGTGCGCGCAAGCCGTTCTTCCATGCGCTGGTGCCGGCGCTCGTGGGCGAGATGGGCGAGGCCTATCCCGAATTGCGCCAGAACGCCGAGCGCGCCACCGAGGTGCTGCGCCAGGAAGAAGAGGCCTTCTTCCGCACCATCGCCAACGGCATGGAGATCCTGGAGAAGGCGCTGGCGAGCGGCGCGAAGCAGATCGACGGCGACACCGCCTTCAAGCTGCACGACACCTATGGCTTCCCGGTGGACCTCACCGCCGACGTCTGCCGCGAGCGCGGCGTGACGGTGGACGAGGCGCGTTTCAACGCGCTGCTCGACGAGCAGCGCCAGCGTGCCCGCGAGGCGGGCAAGTTCAAGATGGCGCAGGGGCTCGAGTACTCGGGCGCGGCGACCACCTTCCACGGCTACGAGAAGCTGCTGCACGACACCGCGGCCGTGACGGCGATCTATGTCGACGGCAGCCCGGTGGATGAAGCGCGCTCGGGCGACGACGCGGTGATCGTGCTCGACCACACGCCCTTCTACGCCGAAAGCGGCGGCCAGGTCGGCGACACCGGCGAGCTGCGCAATGCGGCCGCGCGCTTCGTGGTCGAAGACACGATCAAGGTGCAGGCCGCCGTCTATGGCCACCACGGCCGCGTGGCCGAGGGCTCGATCCGCGTCGGCGACGTGCTCAACGCGAAGGTCGATGCCGACAAGCGCGCGAAGACCGTGCGCAACCACAGCGCCACGCACCTGATGCACAAGGCGCTGCGCGAGGTGCT
>JBIQJS010000174.1:0-4513 GCA_044507405.1 Rubrivivax sp.
TGGGCGCCACGCCCTTCAGGTAGAAGGCCGACATCGCCACCGGCGGGCTCAGGAAGGCCGTCTGCAGGTTGAGCGCGACCAGGAGGCCGAAGAAGAGCGGATCGACACCGAAGTTGTCGAGCAGCGGCACGAAGATGGGCATGAAGATCACGATGATCTCGGTCCACTCCAGCGGCCAGCCCAGCACGAAGATGATGACCTGGCTCAGGATCAGGAACTCGATCTTGGTGAGGTTCATGCCCAGCACCCATTCCTCGACCAGCGCCTGCCCGCCCAGCAGCGCGAAGGCCGCCGAGAAGATGGCCGAGCCGACGAACAGCCAGCACACCATGGCCGAGGTCTTGGCGGTGAGGAACACCGACTCCTTCACCATCGTGAGGTTGAGCTGCCGGTAGGCCGCGGCGAGGATGAAGCCGCCGAAGGCGCCCACCGCCGCCGCCTCGGTGGGCGTGGCCAGGCCGAACACGATGGAGCCGAGCACCGCGAGGATCAGGATGAGCAGCGGGAAGAACGACGCCAGCAGCATCTTGAAGATCTCGAGCCGCGAGAAGCTGAGCAGCGCGTAGTACGCCGCGAGCAAGGCCGCCCCGACCGCCAGGCCGATCCAGTAGTTGAGCGGTGCGGATTTCGCCTTCGGCGCTTCGCCTTCGGCGGCTGCGGCCGCGGGTGCCCCGGCCCCTTCAGGCTCGGCGACGCTCTGCGCCGCGCCCGGCGGCTCGTTCACCGCCTCGGCATCGCCGCCCGAAGGCTCGGCGAGGGTGTCGTCGTCGCTCGGCGGCTCGGCCAGCCCACCGCTGCTCTCCTCGTCGGCCGGCTCCGCAAGCCCGCCTTCGTCGGCGCCGTCATCGGCCTCCGAAACGGCAGCGCCCATCTGCTGCAGGCCGATCTCTTCGACCGGTGCGTCGGGCGCCGTCACGGTGCGGTAGCTCGCACCTGCCACCACCAGGAAGAGCACCAGCGGCAGCAGGGCCACGAACAGCTGGCGCAGCAGGAAGGCGGTGGGCACGTTCGCGTTGCGGCGGCCCTTGAGCGCGGCGATCAGCGCCGGCACCGCATTGCGCTCGCCGGTGTAGCCGAGCGCTTCCACCGGCGCGGGCAGCGGCACGCGGCGCTGCTCGGCGGTGAGCGGCGGTGCCAGCCTGGGCTTGACCTTCGCGAGGATGATCACGTAGAGGATGTAGAGGCCGGCGAGCATCAGCCCCGGGAAGAAGGCCCCCGCATAGAGCTGCACCACCGACACGCCGGCGGTCGCGCCATAGACGATGAGCAGCACCGACGGCGGAATCAGGATGCCCAGGCAGCCGCCCGCGGTGATCGCCCCGGCCGAGACGCGCACGTCATAGCCGGCGCGCAGCATGGGCGGCAGCGCGAGCAGCCCCATGAGCGTGACCACCGCGCCGACGATGCCGGTGGCGGTGGCGAAGATGGCGCAGGTCACGAGCGTGGCGACCGCCAGCGACCCCGGCACCCGTGCGAGCGACAGGTGCAGGCTCTGGAAGAGCTTCTCGATCAGGTTGGCCCGCTCGACGAGGTAGCCCATGAAGACGAAGAGCGGGATGGCGATGAGCACGTCGCTCGCCATCACCGAGAAGGCGCGCTGCACCATGAGGTCGAGCGTCTGCGTCATCGCGCCGCCCGCCGTCTGCCCGCCGGAGTGGTAGGCGAAGTAGGCGAAGAGCATGCCCATGCCCATCAGCGTGAACGCGGTCGGGAAGCCCAGCATGATCGCCACCACCACCAGCGACAGCATCACGAGGCCGATGTGGCCGTTGGTGATCTCGGGCACGCTCACCAGCATGTACAGCACGCCGGCGAGGATGATCGCCATCAGCGTGAAGCCGAACCACAACTCCTTGCGCAGCTTCATGCGCCCTCCTGGCGTTGGGCGCTCGGCAGCGGCCGCCCGGTGGTCGCATCGGCGGTCTCGACATCGGTCGCGTGGACCATCTCCTTGAGCTTGTCCACGTCCACCTCTTCCACGTCTTCTTCGCGTGGCGGCCAGGCGCCGTCGCGCAGGCACAGCACGCAGCGCACGATCTCCACCAGCCCCTGCAGCAGCAGCATGGCGCCGGCCAGCGGGATCACGAACTTGAACGGATAGACCGGGATCGGGTCGGCGTTGAAGGTCTGCTCGCGCATGGCGAGCGATTCGTTGAAGTACGTCCAGCCGGCCCAGGTGAGCGCCACGATGCCGGGCAGGAAGAAGACGATGTAGAGCAGCAGGTCGATGCTCGCCTGCACCCGCGGGCGGAAGAAGCCGTAGAGCACGTCACCGCGCACGTGGCCCGACTTGGCGAGCGTGTAGGCGCCGGCGCACATGAAGAGCGTGCCGTAGAGCATGATCTGCGCGTCGAGCACCCAGGCGTGAGGCTTGTTGAGCACGTAGCGCGAGAACACCTCGGCGGTGATGAGCAGGGTGAGCACCACGGCCGCCCAGGCCGTGATCTTGCCGAGCCAGGTGGAGAGGTTGTCCACCGCGAACAGGAATCGCTGCATCGTCTTTCCAGGAGGTCAGATGAACAAGGGCGCCACGAGGGGCGCCCTTGCTACGCTTGCGCCCGATCAGCCCTTCTTGGCCGCGGGCTTGCGGCCGAAGTAGTGGTTGTAGGCCATCTTGAAATCGACCGAGTAGTCGTTCTGCCACTGGCCGGCACGCTGCGCGAAGGCCTTCTGCGAATCGAGCACCTTCTGGAAGAGCGGGTTGCCCTTGGCCTTCTCGGCGATGGTGGCGTCCCAGGCGGCGAGCTGCTCGCGCAGGATGGCGTCAGGCGTCTTGTAGAACTTCACGCCCGCCTTCTTGAGCTCGATGTAGTCCTGCGAGTTGCGCTCGATCGCCTTCCAGCTCATGTCGGCGCTGGAGGCCTGCACGCCGTAGTCGATGATGGCCTTGAGCTCCTGCGGCAGCCCGCGGTACTTGCCGCCGTTGAACAGGATCTCGAACTGCTCGCCGCTCTGGTGGAAGCTCTGCAGCATGCAGTTCTTCGCCACGTCGGCGAAGCCGAGCACGCGGTCGCTGGAGGCATTGTTGAACTCGGCCGCGTCGATGAGGCCGCGGTCGAGCGCCGGCACGATCTCGCCGCCGGGCAGCGGGTTGACCGCCACGCCCATCTTGGTGAAGACGTCCACCGCCAGCCCGACGGTGCGGAACTTCAGGCCCTTCATGTCGGACGACTTCGCGACCGGCTTCTTGAACCAGCCGAGCGGCTGCGTGGGCATCGGGCCGTAGAGCAGCGAGACCACGTCCATGTTGATGGACTTGTAGATCTCTTCGAGCAGCGCCTTGCCGCCGCCGTAGTTGTGCCAGGCGAGCACCATGTTCGGGTCCATGCCGAAGGCCGGGCCCGAACCCCACAGCGCCAGCGCAGAGTTCTTGCCGTAGTGATAGGCCACCACGCCGTGGCCGCCGTCGAGCGTGCCCTTGCTCACCGCTTCGAGGATCTGGAAGGCCGGCACCACGGCGCCCGCCGGCAGCACCTCGATCTTGAGGCGGCCACCGGCCATGTCGTTCACCTTCTTGGCGAAGTCGTTGGCGAACTCGTGGAAGATGTCCTTCGCCGGCCACGTGCTCTGGAAGCGCAGCGCGGTGGTCTGCGCATTCGAGACCATGGGGGCGGCCATGGCGCCGGCGCCGGCAGCAGCGGCGGTGGCGTTCTTCAGGAACCGGCGGCGTTGCGGTGCGGGTGTGCTCATCGATGTCTCCTGCGATGTGGTGGATGGTGCAACCGACCCCTCTCTGTTCGGGGGTGCCATCCAATCGTAGGGACGTCGCACGATCATGCTGCTGGCACAAACCCCATGCCGGGCGCATGTCTGTGGGAACTACGTAGGCCCTGCGGACCCGCCCTTCGCGGCGTGGTCAGGAGATCGCACGCGCGATCAGGATCTTCTGCACCTCGCTCGTGCCTTCGTAGATCTGGCAGACCCGCACGTCGCGGTAGATGCGCTCGACCGGGAAGTCGCTCACGACGCCATAGCCGCCGTGCACCTGGATGGCCGCCGAGCACACGCGCTCGGCCATCTCGCTCGCGTAGAGCTTGGCCATCGCCGCCTCCTTCAGGCACGGACGGCCGGCGTCCTTGAGGCTCGCCGCGTGGTGGATGAGCTGGCGCGCCGCCTCGATCTGCGTGGCCATGTCGGCGAGCGAGAACTGCACCGCCTGGTGCTCGAAGATGGGCACGCCGAAGGCGATGCGCTCCTTCGCGTAGCGCAGCGCCGCCTCGAAGGCCGCGCGCGCCATGCCCACGCACTGCGAGGCGATGCCGATGCGCCCGCCCTCCAGGCCGGAGAGTGCGATCTTCAAGCCCTGCCCTTCGTCGCCGAGGCGGTGCGCCGCCGGCACGCGGCAGTCCTCGAACACGATCTGCGCCGTGTCGCTCGCGCGCTGGCCGAGCTTGTCCTCGATGCGCGCGACGGTGTAGCCGGGCGTGTCGGTCGGCACGATGAAGGCGCTGATGCCCTTCTTGCCGGCGGCCTTGTCGGTGACCGCCATCACGATGGCGACGTCGCCGTTCTT
>JBIQJS010000175.1:0-4478 GCA_044507405.1 Rubrivivax sp.
TCGAGCAGCGCAGAGCAGTCGCCCCCAGGGCGACCGGCGACGGGGTGCCCTTTTCTTGGGTTACTTTCCTTTGGGCAAGCAATAGAAAGTGACTCGCCCGCCGGGGCGAAATCCCGGCAGCAGCCTCACGCAGTGAACAAACCCCAGCTACTCACCGCCGACCAACCCATTGCGAATCGCATAAACCGTCATCTCGGAATTGTTGGAAAGCCCCAGCTTCTCCAACACCCGCGCCCGATAGACCGACACCGTCTTCGGCGACAAGGTCAGCTCCTCCGCAATGTCCGAAAGCCTCTTCCCGGAGGCAATCATCACCAGCGTCTGCAACTCGCGATCCGAGAGCTTCTCGTGCGCCGCCTCCGCCCCGGGCGTCGTGAGCGACTCCACCAGCATCTGCGCGATCTCGGGCGTCACGTACTTGCGCCCCTGCCCCACCGTGCGCACCGCCTGCACGATGACCGCCGGGTCGCCGCCCTTGTTGACGTAGCCGTATGCGCCCGCGCGCAGCGCGCGGATGGCGTACTGGTCTTCGGGGTACATGGAGACGACCAGCACCTTCATCTGCGTGCCCTCGTCCTTGAGCACGTGCAGCACGTCCAGGCCGCTGCGGCCGGGAAGGTTGATGTCGAGCACGAGGACGTCGGCCTCGCCGACGGAGCGCATGAGGCTGCGCAGTTCCCCGTAGTCGCCCGCCTCGCCGATCACCTCGATGTCCTGGGCGTCGGAGAGCGTGTCGCGGATGCCGCGGCGGATGAGGGCGTGGTCGTCGCAGAGCAGGACTTTGATCATGGGCAGGCTGCTGGGTCCGGCAACGAGAAGGGTGGAACGATCATAGAGCGCCCCATACGGTCGGGTCGTATGGCCCTGAAGGGTCCTTGGGCTCGGCCGGCTCGGCGAGCTCCAGGTCCACCGATTCGTCGGCCTCCAGCGGCACCGAGAGGATGAGCGTGGTGCCGGCCGGCCCGCTGCTGAGGTCGACCCAGCCGCCGACCGTGCCGGCGCGCTCGTGCAGGCCGCGGATGCCGAAGGAGCGGGTCTTGGCCAGGTCGTCCTGGCGCAGGCCGCGGCCGTTGTCGCTGATCTCGAGCGAGAGCACGCCGCCGGCGAGCGACAGGTCGATGTGCACCTCGCTCGCCTGTGCATGCTTGGAGACGTTGGTCAGGGCCTCCTGGGCCGTGCGATAGGCCACCAGCGGCACGCCGGGCGGCAGCGTCAGGTGCTCGTGGCGGCAGCGGAATTCGCAGGTGATGCCGGTGCGGCGCTCGAAGCGGCTGGTCATCCACTGCAGCGCGGCCACCAGGCCCTGCTCCAGGATGGCGGGGCGCAGGTTGTGCATCACGCGCTGGCTGGCCTCGATCGCGTGGCTCACGGTCTCCAGCGCCGAGGCGGCGCGCGCCTGCACCTCCGGTGAATCGCTGTGGCGGGCGATCCAGGCAAGGTCGAACTTGATCGCGGTGAGCGAGCCGCCCACGTCGTCGTGGATCTCGCGCGCGATGGCCGCACGCTCCTGCTCCACGCTCGTCTGCAGGTGCTGGGCGAGCTCGTGCACACGCTGCTTGGAGGCGCCGAGCTCGCGGTCGGCGCGCTGGCGGGCCAGCATGAGCTCATGGGTCTCCACCGCGTGCAGCACCGCCGGCGCGAGCCGCGTGAGGTTGTTCTTGAGCAGGTAGTCGGAGGCGCCGTTGCGCATGGCCTCCACCGCCGTGTCCTCGCCGATCTCGCCCGAGACCAGGATGAAGGGGATGGTCTTGCCGCTCGCCTTGATGAGGTCCAGCGCCACCAGGCCCGAGAAGCCCGGCAGGTTGTAGTCGGAGATCACCACGTCCCACGGCGGCTCGGCCTCGAGCTCCTGCAGGAAGGCCGTCTCGGAGTCGACGCGCTTGGCCTCGGCCACCAGGCCGTCACGGCGCAGGTGCGCCACCATGAGCTGGTGGTCGAGCTCGGAATCTTCCAGGTGCAGGAGGCGCAAGTGCTTCTCGGTCGGCGCGTAGGGCGGCATGGCGGCCAGTATGCCAACAAGGTCGCGCACCGCCCACGGGCCGCCACGTGGCGGCGCGAGCCCGGCAAAACGTGTCCGATGTCCTGAATTGCAGGCCCCGCGCGCCGGTCATCGGCCTTATGTCTTGCGCGCAGGTGCCGAAAAATCTCCCGAGACACCCTGTGCCCGGTGCGCCGCGCCCATGCGCCGCACCCTGATACCCGAAGAGCGGAGACACGAGCTGATGGAAGACCCGAACGACGCTCAAGACACGTCCGGCGCCGGTGGCCTGCCCCTGATGGCGGCGGCCGACCTGCAGGACCACCTGATGACGGCCAGCAACGACCTGGACCGCCTGCAGACGCTCCTGGCCGACGCCTGCGACACGCTGATGCAGCGCTTCCACGGCGCCTCGGAGCACATCCGTGCACTTCGATCGCACCCCCACGGCCTAGAAGAAAGCGAAGCCGTCTTCGACGACGTGATGCACAACCTGGGCGGCGCGGTCACGGCGCTGCAGTTCCAGGACATGGCCTCGCAGCTCATCAACCACACCCACAAGCGCCTGCGCAGCTGCGTGGACCGCCTCGCGCGCGAAGCCTTCGCCGAAGACGAGGACGGCATGGCCGCGGTCGAGGAAGTGCCGCTGCGCCCCAACCCGGTCACGCAGGCCGAGATGGATGTCGGATCCATCGAGCTGTTCTAGGCCAGCGCACGCTAAAGACCTCCCTCATTCAACCGAAATCCATCGAGTTCCCCCGGAGAAAGCCATGCAATCAATCCTCGCGGTCGACGATTCGGCCTCCATGCGCCAGATGGTCTCGTTCACGCTCAAGAGCGCCGGCTACAACGTCGTCGAGGCCGTGGATGGCCAGGACGCCTACGAGAAGTCGAACGCGCGCGACTTCGATCTGGTGCTGACCGACCAGAACATGCCCCGCATGGACGGCATCAGCCTCACCAAGAAGCTGCGCGACAACCCCAAGTTCAAGACCACGCCCATCCTGATCCTCACCACCGAGTCGAGCGACCAGATGAAGCAGGCCGGCCGCGCCGCGGGCGCCACCGGCTGGCTGGTCAAGCCCTTCGATCCGGCCAAGCTGATCGAGGTCATCAAGAAAGTCGTGAAGTAGGTCTCGCCCTTTTCCCGGAACACGCACAACCACATACCAGGAGCACGAGATGGGTGAGATGTCCTCGGAAGGCGCAAACCTGAGCGCCGGGATCGACCTGAGCCAGTTCTATCAGGTCTTCTTCGAGGAAGCGGGCGAGAACCTCGACCGCATGGAAAAGCTGCTGCTCGATTTCGACGTCGATTCCGCAGACGACGAGGAGATGAACGCCATCTTCCGCTGCGCGCACTCGATCAAGGGCGGGGCGGCCACCTTCGGCTTCAAGGACGTCGCCGAGCTGACCCACCAGATGGAGACGCTGCTGGACAAGCTGCGCCGCCATGAGCTCGTGCCCACCTCGGCCATGGTCGACGTGCTGCTGCAGTCGGGCGATGCGCTGCGTGCGCAGCTCGCGCGCCACCAGAGCGGCGCCGGCGACGAGCTCGACACCACCGAGCTGCTGTTCAACATCCGCGCGATGTCGGCCGGCGAAACGCCCGTGGTGCAGGCCCCGGTGGCCGCGCCCGTGGCCGCCGCGGCCCCTGCGGTCGACGCGACGCCCGCCGCGGTCGAGCCGGCGCCGGCCGGCGAGGCCGCGCGCCTGCTGGAGCTGCGCGTGGGCCCGATGGACAAGCCCGAGCAGGCCAACAACATCCTCGATCTCTTCAAGGAGATCACCGACCTCGGCACCATCGAGCCGCTGGACAACGGCATGGCTGCCGACGGCATGCGCCGCTTCAAGGTCTGCACCGCCAGCAGCGACAGCGACCTCCTGGACCTGCTGACCTTCCACGTCTCGCGTGAGCAGGTGCAGCTCCTGCCGCTCGGCCCCGGCTACGGCTTCCACCCGAGCGCGCCCGGCGCGCCGGTGGAGGCCGCGCCCTCGCAGGCCGACGCCGGCTACGGCTTCTTCGACGACGCGCCCGGCGCGCCCACCCAGCCGGCAACGTCCGCCCCCGTGGCGGCCACCGCGCCCGAGGTCGCCGCGCCGCCCAAGCCCGCCGCCAAGGCCCCGGCGCGCGCCGAGCGCCCCGCCGCCGCCGTGGAGGCGTCCACCCTGCGCGTGTCGGTGGAGAAGGTCGACCAGCTCATCAACCTCGTGGGCGAGCTCGTGATCACGCAGGCGATGCTGGCGCAGAACACGCAGAACCTCGATCCCGCCGTCTACCAGCAGCTCGCCGCCGGCCTCGCCGACCTGGACCGCAACACCCGCGACCTGCAGGAATCGGTGATGTCGATCCGCATGATTCCGATGTCGGTCGTGTTCAGCCGCTTCCCGCGCATGCTGCGCGACCTGGCGGCCAAGCTCGGCAAGAAGGTCGATTTCGTGACCCACGGCGAGGCCACCGAGCTCGACAAGGGCCTGGTCGAGAAGATCACCGACCCGC
>JBIQJS010000176.1:0-1672 GCA_044507405.1 Rubrivivax sp.
ATGGCCGCCGCCTGAGCCGTGGTCAGCGCCATGATCTGGTCGGTGCTGAATGCAGCCCAGTCGTCCGTGCTGAGTCCCGCGATGGTTCTCGTCGAGAGACCGGAAATCTGATCGGAGCTCAGTGAGGTGATGATGGTGGCCATCGATGTTCCTTGTGGATGTCTTCGTTCAACGACGTGAAACCGGTCTTCTGTGGCTTCGCGGCGCTTTCAATTCAGTTCAGCAATCACGTCGTTGTTGAAAGTCCGGAGGCTCTGTGCGCGACGCACGGATGCGCCGACGCAGGAGTCCCCTCCTTTCGTTCCGTCGGAATATCGGTGTTGGTCACCCTTGACTTAAGGGGGATTTGCGGGCGATAGCGGGCTTTGTTCCGCCTGCACGGGAGTGCGACTCGTGCCGCTGCGACTTCCGTCACGAACGAGCGACCGCGGCCCGGCGGCCGGCATGGCGCCAAAGAGAAAGGCCCCGCCGTTGCCGGCGAGGCCTCGTGGATGTGATCGCTTCGATGCGCCGTCTAGAGACGGCGCCGCACGGCATCAGCCGTGGCGTGCGGCAAATTCACGCATGTAGGCCGCAAGTGCCTGTACGCCTTCGAGGGGCATGGCGTTGTAGACGGAGGCGCGGATGCCGCCGACCGAGCTGTGGCCCTTGAGCTGCACCATGCCGAGCGCCTTGGCGCCTTCGAGGAAGGCGGTGGTCAGGCGATCGTCGGGTAGGGTGAAGGGCACGTTCATGAGCGAGCGGTCTTCGCGCGCGACAGGGCTCGTGTAGAAGGGCGTGGCATCGAGCACGTCGTACAGCAGTGCGGCCTTCTTGCGGTTGTGCGCCTCCATGGCGGCCAGGCCGCCTTGCTGCTTGAGCCACTGGAACACGAGCCCGGCGATGTAGATCGCGTAGGTGGGCGGCGTGTTGAGCATGGAGTCGGCGTCGGCCTGCAGCTTGAAGTCGAAGGCCGACGGCGTGATGGGCAGGGCCTGGCCGAGGAGGTCGTCGCGCACGAGCACGAGCGTCATGCCCGAAGGGCCCATGTTCTTCTGCGCGCCGGCGAAGATGAGGCCGTAGCGGCTGACATCGATGGGGCGCGAGAGGATGTCGGAGGACATGTCGGCCACCAGCGGCACGTCGCCCGTGTCGGGCACCCAGTGGTACTGCACGCCGCCGATGGTCTCGTTGCTGCAGATGTGCACGTAGGCGGCGTCGGGATCGAGCTTCCAGGTCTCGCGCGGCGGGATGCGGGTGTGGTGCTCGGCGGCGCTGCTGGCAGCCTCGTTGGCCTGGGCGTACTTCTTCGCCTCCTTGAGCGACTTGCTGGCCCAGGAGCCGGTATTGACCACGTCGATGCTCTTCTTCCCGCGCAGCAGGTTCATCGGGATGATGCCGTTCATGCCGACACCGCCGCCTTGCAGGAAGAGGATCTTGTAGTTGGAAGGCAGCTTGAGCAGCTCGGCCAGATCGGCCTTGGCCTGCGCGAGGATGGACATGAACTCCTTGCCCCGGTGGCTCATCTCCATGACCGACATGCCGGAGCCGCGCCAGTCGAGCATCTCGTCTGCGGCCTGGCGCAGCACGGGTTCTGGAAGGACGGCGGGGCCGGCGCTGAAGTTGTAGGCGCGAGTCATGTCGGTCGGGAGTTGCCTGGGCGAGAGGGGTGCTTAGCTTAGCTGACGAGGCG
>JBIQJS010000176.1:1772-4406 GCA_044507405.1 Rubrivivax sp.
AGGTGGGGGTGAGTTAGATTCCCCGCCATGACCGACACGAGCTTCTACTGGCACGACTACGAAACCTTCGGACGCGTGCCGCGGCGCGACCGGCCGGCGCAGTTCGCGGGCGTGCGCACCGATGCGGACCTGAACGAGGTCGGCGAGCCGCTGATGGTCTATTGCCAGCCAGCCCCCGACTACCTGCCCGACCCCGAGTCGTGCCTGCTCACCGGCATCGTGCCGCAGACCTGCCTGGCGCAAGGGCTGGCCGAGCACGCGTTTGCCGCGCGCATCGAGAAAGAGCTGGCACAGGCCGGCACCATCGGCGTGGGCTACAACTCGATCCGCTTCGACGACGAGGTGACGCGCCATCTCTTCTGGCGCAACCTCATCGACCCGTATGCCCGCGAATGGCAGAACGAATGCGGGCGCTGGGACCTGCTGGACGTGGTGCGTGTGACCTGGGCACTCCGCCCCGAAGGCATCGAGTGGCCGCGGCACGAGGACGGACGCCCCTCCTTTAAGCTCGAGCACCTCACACAGGCCAACGGCCTGGCACATGAGGCGGCGCACGATGCGCTCTCCGACGTGCGCGCCACCATCGCGGTGGCGCGGCTCATCAAGACGCGGCAGCCGCGGCTGTGGGATTTCTGCCTGCGCCTGCGCCGCAAGGATGAAGTGATCCGCGAGATGGGCGTCGGCCGGCCGTTCCTGCACATCTCGGGCATGTACGGCGTGGAGCGCGGCTGCATGGCGCTCGTGTGGCCGCTCGCGCCGCACCCCACCAACAAGAACGAAGTGATCGTGTGGGATCTTTCGTGCGACCCGGGCGAGCTCTTCGAGCTGAACGTGGAGACGATCCGCCAGCGCATGTTCACGCGCAGCGAAGACCTGCCCGAGGGCACGACGCGGCTGCCGATCAAGACCATCCACCTCAACAAGTCGCCCATCGTGGTGGGCAACCTCAAGACGCTCAGCGATGCCATGGCGGCGAAGTGGGGCGTGGACCTCGCGCTCGGGCACCGGCATGCGGAGCTGTGCGCGAAGCGGGGCGAGCTGCTCGCGGGCATGTGGCCGGCGGTCTTCGAGCGGCCCGCGCCCGTCGGCCCGGCGGACGTGGACGAAGACCTCTACGGCGGCTTCATCGGCAACGACGACCGTCGCACCTTGCAGCGGCTGCGCACGCTCACGCCCGAGCAGCTCGCCGACAAGCGCCCGGCGTTTGCCGACCGGCGGCTGGATGAGCTCTTCTTCCGCTACCGCGCGCGCAACTTCCCGCACACGCTTTCCGACGCGGAGCGGCTGCAATGGCAGGAGCACTGCGCGCACCGGCTGCACGACGGCGCGGGCGGGGCGCTCACGCTCGAAGCCTTCTTCGAGCGCATCGACCAGCTGGAGCCCGAGGCGGACGAGCGTGGCCAGGAGATCCTGGGCGCGCTCGTGGACTACGCGACGGAGATTGCGCCGGATCGGTAGGGGTGCGGGTCTTCGCCAGGCTCAGACCCTGCTCAGGGTGAGCGGCGGTGGGTTGGGGCCCCACTTCTTTGCTGGGTCGCTCCCTGCCCACAAAGAAAAAGCCCGCGGTGTGAGCCGCGGGCTTTTCGTTTCAGCGCGGACGCAGGATCAGGCCGTCACCGACTTCGCCGTCTCGACGTACTCGTCGATCTGGTCGAAGTTCATGTAGCGGTACACGCTCGCCTTGTCGGCGTCGATGATGCCCATCTCCTTCAGGTACTCGGCCGGCGTCGGCAGCTTGCCCAGGCGCGAGGCGATGGCGGCCAGCTCGGCCGAGCCCAGGAACACGTTGGTGTTCTTGCCCAGGCGGTTCGGGAAGTTGCGGGTCGAGGTCGAGATGACCGTCGCGCCCTCGCGCACCTGCGCCTGGTTGCCCATGCACAGCGAGCAGCCCGGCATCTCGGTGCGCGCACCGGCGGTGCCGAAGGCGGCGTAGTGGCCTTCCTTGATGAGCTCGTCCTGGTCCATCTTGGTCGGCGGCGCGACCCACAGCTTGACCGGGATGTCGCGCTGGCCGCCGAGCAGCTTGGCCGCGGCGCGGAAGTGGCCGATGTTGGTCATGCACGAGCCGATGAAGGCCTCGTCGATCTTGGTGCCTTGCACGTCCGACAGGAACTTGGCGTCGTCCGGGTCGTTCGGGCAGCAGACGATGGGCTCCTTGATGTCGGCGAGATCGATTTCGATCACGGCGGCGTACTCGGCGTCCTGGTCGGCTTCGAGCAGGTTGGGGTTGGCGAGCCAGGCTTCGACCTTCTCGATGCGGCGCTGCAGGGTGCGGGCGTCGGCGTAGCCGTTGGCGATCATGTTCTTCATCAGAACGATGTTCGACTTCAGGTACTCGGCGACCGGCTCCTTGTTGAGCTTGATCGTGCAGCCGGCGGCAGAACGCTCGGCCGACGCGTCGGAGAGTTCGAACGCTTGTTCGACCTTCAGATCGGGCAGGCCTTCGATCTCGAGGATGCGGCCCGAGAAGATGTTCTTCTTGCCGGCCTTGGCGACCGTCAGCAGGCCCTGCTTGATGGCGTACAGCGGGATCGCGTGCACGAGGTCGCGCAGCGTCACGCCGGGCTGCAGGTTGCCCTTGAAGCGCACGAGCACCGATTCGGGCATGTCGAGCGGCATCACGCCGGTGGCGGC
>JBIQJS010000177.1:0-4353 GCA_044507405.1 Rubrivivax sp.
CGGTCGCCCCAGGGGCGATTGGGCCTTCGGCGTTCGGACCGGGCCTCCGACGTTCCGGCTGAGGCTCTCCCGTTCGGGCTGAGCCTCCCATCGTGGGATTGAGCCTCCCACCGTCGGATTGAGCCGCCCACCGTTTCGGCTGAGCCTCCCACCGTTCGGGCTGAGGTATCGAAGCCCCCGCAGCGCCCGTCCATCCCCCTCCGTTCGGGCTGAGCCCGTCGAAGCCAGCGTGTGCCTGGGCCCTTCGATACCTCAGGGCGAACGGAGGGTGGTGGCATGCGGGCCCTTCGACAAGCTCAGGGCGAACGGAGGAGGGCGCTCAGGAGCACCGAAGGGCCGCCAGCTGCGCTGGCATCACATCCCGATGCCGAGCCCGGCCTGTTTCCGTTTGGGCGCATCGTTCCGTTGAGGCTGAACTCGCACCGTTCGGGCTGCACCTCCACCGTTCGGAGTTCCGGCTGAGCCTCCCACCGTTCGGGCTGAGGTATCGAAGCCCCGCAGCGCCCGTCACCCGCCTCCGTTCGGGCTGAGCCCGTCGAAGCCAGCGTGTGCCTGGGCCCTTCGATACCTGATGGCGAAAGGAGACAGGTGGCATGCGGGCCCTTCGACGGGCTCAGGGCGATCGGAACGGGTGGTGGCATGTGGTGGCCTCCACAAGCCCAGGGCAAACGGAGAAGGCCTGCTCTCTTTGGCGAAGCAAAGAAAGCAGTTCGCCCGCCGGCGCGAGCCCCCGGCGCGGCCTCACGCCGTGAACAAGCCCGCCGCAGGGCGGAAAGAAGGATCAGGCAGCCCCAGCCAGCTTCTTGAACGTCGCCAACACCGCGTCCCCCTTGAACGGCTTCACGATCCACCCCTTGATCCCCGCCGCCTTGCCGCGCTCCTTCATGAGCGGCGAGTTCTCGGTGGTGAGCATGATGATGTTGACCGCCGCGTTGTTGAGCTCGCTGCGGATCTTCTCGGCCATGGTGAGGCCGTCCATGTTGGGCATGTTCACGTCGCTCACCACGAGCTTGATGCCCGGGTCGCTCTTGAGCTTGGTCAGGCCGTCGCGGCCGTCCACGGCGGTTTCGACGGCCAGGCCGTTCTTCTTCAGAAAGTCGCTCACCTCGACGCGCACCGTGCTCGAATCATCGACAACCAGGATCTGGGCCATGGGGAATACCTCTTCAGTCAGTCAGTGAGGGTGAAAAAGAATCAGAAAAGCTCCAGCTCGCCCGAGGCGAACATCGAGTCCACCGAGGGCACGTTCTCCTTGAACTTGTCGGGTGACCACGACAGGTTGAAGGCGAACCACTGGTACACCGTGATGGGATGAACCTCGGGGTCGCGCCGGTCGTGCAGGCGGTACTTCACGCACAGGAGCGGGTCGTCGGAGCCGAAGGAGATGTAGCGGTGCCGGTGGTTCACGATGATCGGCACCTGCGTGAGCGCGCCGCGGTGGTCGGGCTCGTCGCTGATGAAGCGGTTCTTGAAGGCGCCCCACACCATGTTGGTCGCCTCGCCGAGCAGGCTGTTGATCTCGCGAAAGCCCGAGCCGTCGCAATGGGCCTCGCCGAAGGTCGCGCAGCGCACGAAATCCAGCAGCTCCTGCTCCTCGGTCTGCAGCATCATGTAGCCGCGGCACCAGCTGCTCTCCAGCGGGATCATGCTGAAGAGCTCGCCGAAGATGATGCGGTCCTTGACCAGGCAGGGCGCGTCGTGCTCCACGCGCACGTCCTTGAACTGGATCTCGATCGCGTGCTTGCTCACCTCGGTGATGCCGCGCACCAGCGCGCCGGGGTACACGCGGTTGAAGAGCGAGGACGCCACCGCCTCGCGCAGCACCTCGAGCTGGCGCGTGGTGTAGGCGGCACGAAACAGCCGGCGGTCGCTTTCCGACAAATCGTCGAGCGTCGCCTCGCCATCGCGGCGCAGGAAGATCGGCAGGTCCGGGCGCACCTGGTGGATGTCGCGCGCCATCGCGATGCCGCCACGCTCGCCGCGGCAGTGCTCCCACAGCAGGATCGCCCCCAGGTCGACGTTGGTGCGCAGCACCGACATCGCGTTGCCGGCCGCCACCTTCACCGCCACCAGGTCGTTGGCCTCGCAGAAGGCCTTGATGATCGCGTGCTGCGCCGGGTCGCCGTCGAGCACGAGCACCTTGGACACGAGCGCGTCGGCGGCGCGCACCGCCCCGGGAATTGCCGGATGGTTCATTCTTAAAACATCTCCAGTTCGCCCGCGGTGTCGGTTTCCTCTTCCGCACGCGGTTCGAAGGCAAAGTCGAAATCGGCATCGGCGCACAGCGCCAGGGTGAAATGCATCACCACGCCCGGCGCCAGCTCGCAGCGGAAGCGCCGGTGGTAGCTCGGCTTCACCGCGAGGATGTGCTCCACCGAATTGCGCTTGAGCACGCACGGGGTGGACATGCCGATGTGGGGGAAGAAGGGCACGAGGTCGCGGTTGAACGAACCGCAGAAGAGGTTGCCCCGCTCGTTCATGGTGTCGAGGAACTGCTCGCCGGTCATCTCGTCGACCGGTGTGCCGGCGAGACCCGCCATGTAGGCGCGCGTGGCCGGATCGCGGTCGAACTGGATCAGCAGCAGCACGCGGAAGTGGTACGAGGTGACGGTGAACATCACCACGTCGGGCGCCTTGGGCACGGCCGCCTCGTCGTCGTGCACCACCTCGCAGGGCGAGCCGGGCGGCACGAGGGAGTTCTTCGCCGCCTGGGCGACGAAAGCATCCAGCCCTTCGCGGGCCCGGGACGTGACGTCGACCGTCACGCTGCCTCCGCCATCACGCTCTGGCGCGTCTTGCCGTTGAGCAGGCGCAGCTCGTTCAGGGCGCCGACGATCATCTTGCCGCCGGCCTGCAGGTCCTGGAAGGTGCTGCCGGTGATGAGGTCGTTCTTGTAGAGGTTGGAGCGGTAGTCCTTGGAGAGCTTGTCGGCCCGCGTGGCCAGCTCGCGCACCTCGGCCGCCACCACCGCGAAGCCACGGCCCTGGTCGCCGGCGCGGGCGGCCTCGATGGAGGCGTTGAGCGCGACGATGATGACCTGGTTCACGATCTGCGCGAACTCGTCGTTCTTGGAGTGCATCTCGCGGTTGTGCTGCAGCAGCTGGTTGAGCTCGCCGTTCCAGCGCTCGAAGGTGTCGATCAGGCCGAGCAGCTTGTCGATGGTGCCGCCCAGGCGGTCGCAGCCGTCGAGCGCGTGGCCCTTCAGGGCGGCGGCGCCGTTGCTCACGGTCTTGAGCAGCATCTGGTGGGTGCGCTGCTGCTCGTGGTGGCTGGCTTCGAGCGCCGCGCGGTCGGCGGCGGCGCTGCGCGCGGCTTCCTCCAGCTGGCGGTGCAGGTCGGCGACGGTGGCGGCGCTCGCCTGTTCGACCGCCTCGACGGCGGCGCGCCGGGCGGCGTCCACCGCGGCGGCGGTGCGCCGTGTGGTCCACCACCAGGTGGCCACGGCCCCGAGGGCGAGGCCGGCGGCAAGGGTGAGGAGGGCGAGCGTGGCGGGGGTCATGGAGGGCTCTATCGGCGGTTGATGGTTGATCTGAAGCGCAGACTCAGCCCGGTGTGCTGTTCTTGGCCACTTGCAGGCGCTGGCGCAGGGCGTCGAACGACATCGCGGCATGCGCCGAGGCGGCATAACGGTCGGGCAGGCTGATCACCGTCTCGAAGGCGCGGTAGTCGGCGGTGTCGTCGTGGTCGAGGAAGCGGATCTCGATCGCGCCGCCTTCCTTCTCCAGGAAGGCGCGCACCGCATCCATGCCCACGCCGCGGCCCGAGACTTCGGTGACCTTCTCCGCGGTCGAGAAGCCCGAGCGGAAGATCAGCTGGGCGATCTCGTACGGGCTGCTGCTCGCGCCGCGGGTGAGGAGGTTCTGCGCCACGGCCTGCTGGCGGATCTTGCCGATGGCCAGCCCCCGGCCGTCGTCGCGCAGGTGGATGTGCAGGCGCTCGTTGTCCACGGTGAGCCGCAGGTCGATGCGGCCCGCTTCCGGCTTGCCCGCCGCCACACGCTCGGCCGCCGGCTCCAGGCCGTGGTCGACCGAGTTGCGCAGCAGGTGGGTGAAGAGGTTCTTGAGCAGGCTGCTCGCCTGCGTGCGCACGGCGATGCCGTGGTCTTCGATGTGCACCTGCGGCGCGGCCTTGCCGAGTTCGTCGGCCAGCGAGGGCAGCGATTCGAGTGTGCCGGCCAGCACCTGGGCGAGCGGCTCGGTGCCCAGCATGTGCAGCTGCGAGCCCACGGCGTCGAGCGCGCTGGTGACGGAGGCGAGGCTCGATCGGTCGGCGCCCATCAGCAGCTGCAGCGTCTGCTGCACCGTCTCGCGCTCGACCATGAGGAACTTCTCCACCGCCGCGCGCCGGCCCGGG
>JBIQJS010000038.1:0-30136 GCA_044507405.1 Rubrivivax sp.
TCGACCGCACCGTGGGCCACCTCGAAGCGGCCCTGCAGCGCATCCGCTGACAAAAACCCCAATCGAAGCATGTTGACCCCCTGCTCGCGGGGGCGCGCAACAGGCAGAACCCGACCCCTGCGCGGAGCCCGTAGCATGCCGGGCTCGGCGCACGTGTTGTAGCGCCGATCGAAGGAAGGGCCGCCGACGAGGGCGGTCGTGGGAGGACTCCTGTGCGTTCGATTCGGGGCCTGTTGCAGGCGGTGTTGTTGAGCCTGCTCGTTGCCTGTGGAGGCGGGGGCGATGGCGGCGGCGGGGGTGGGGGCGCAGCGTCCACCAGCATCACGCTGGATGCCCCTGCGGTTGCGCTGGAGCTGCAGCCCGGCGGTGAATTCCAGGGCGTCTACACCACGGTGAACGTGAGCTTCCGGGGCGACGGCGTCGTGGTCGGCACCCCGCCCGGCGATCCGGCGCTTCCCCAGTGGCTGCACGTCACGGCCGGCGCTCAGGACGGCGACACGATCCCCTTCACCATCGGCTACGAGCAGGTCGGCCCGGCGGTCTCGATCGGCCGTTACGCGGTCACCCTGCGCTTCGTCACCGGCAAGGCCGATGGCAGCGAACTGGTCTACCGCGACCTGCCGGTCGTGCTCACCGTGCTGCCTGAGGTGACGCCCGGCATCGTGGCGGCGCATGCGGCGGTGGACGGCACGCCGGTCTCGCAGGACATCCGCTTCAACTGGGGCACCCTCCCGTGGGCCGTGCGCACGAGCGCGCCATGGATCCAGGTCGACCCGTCGGCGGGCCCGGCCGGGGGCGATCCGGTCGTGCGTGTCACGCTCGACCCGGCCGGCCTCGCGCCCGGGGAACACATGGGCGTGGTGCATGTGGAAGAGGCGGTGGGCCGCGTGGCGCAGGAGGTGCCGGTGTACCTCGTCGTGGAGCCGCGCCAGCTCGTCGTCCGACAGCGCGGCGTCGCCCTGTCGCAAGTGGGCGGGCGGGCACAGCTGAGTGCGTCCTTGCCGATCGCCGACAACGGCGGCGGCGGCATCGCGTGGACGGCCACCAGCGACCGGCCCTGGCTCACGTTCACCACTGCAGCGGGCAACACCGGCGCCGCGACGAGCGCCCTCTCGATGACGGCCGATCCGAGCGGCCTGGCCGACGGCCTGCACTACGCGCAGGTGACGGTCTCTCCCGGCGACGCGTCGCAGGTGTCCGGCAGCGTCACGGTGCGCGTGGGCCTGTACGTGAACCGGGCGGCCACCTCGCTGCCCGCCGCCTCGGTGCGCACGCGCGAGCCGACGAGCTATCCGCCGTTCTTCGCGGTCGGCTTCGTCGCCGACCCGATCCGCCCCTACGTCTATCACACGCAGGGTGACGGCCGCATCGACGTCTACGACATCCACGCCGGCGCGCTCGTCGACCACATCGACGTGCCCGGCGCCGGTGTCGGCGCAATGGCGATCTCGTTCGACGGCAGCCGCCTGTTCGTGGCCGACGTGAGCGGCTCGGCGATCGTCCCGGTCAACCTCGACGACCGCACCGTGGGCGGCCCCTACACCGGCGTGCGACCCGCCAGCGCGCTCGCCTACACCGAAGTCGGCGGCCGGCCGGTGGTGGTCACGAGCGAACTGCAGGCGGTGGATGGGCTGAGCGGCGTGCTCCTCGCCGATGCCGACGACCCAGGCGATCCCTTCGACGGCAGTCAGTCGCTCGCGGCACAGCGTGACGGCCGCGCCGTGGTCTTCCAGACCGGCAGCAGCGGCAACCACCAGCTGTCGCGCTACATGCTCGCGTTCCAGGACGGGCGGCTCTCGATGCGCCGCACGCACCTGATCCTGGAGACCGGCAGCGGCCGCGGCGTGGCGATCGACAACGCCGACGAGCGTGTGCACACGCTGGCGGCGCAGGCGACGGCCTCGCAGGGCGCGGTCGACGTGCCCGCGAGCGGCTTCGTCTATGACGCGCGCACGCTCTCGGCGATGCGCGCGGCGGCCGACTGCTGCGACTACGGGCTCGCCATCACCGCCTCGGGCCGCGTCCTCATGGGTGTCGGCACGGGCAACCCGGCCCGGATCGAGGTGTTCGACGGCCAGGGCCGCGCCACGGCCTCGGTGCCGTTTGCGGCGGGCTTCCAGTTCGTCTGGCTGGCCGTGGGGGGCGACGCGGGCCGCGTGGGCGCGCTCGGGCAGGCCGGCGGCGCCTCCGAGATCCACTGGCGCAGCCTCCCGTAGCGGCGCGCCTCCTTAACCTTCGCCTAACGCTCGCCTAAGCGAACCTTCATCGGGGCTTTCTATCCTTGAGTGCATGCGGGGCTGGCCCCGCGCGGCTCACACGAGGAAGGCTCACGATGAAACTCAATCCGTTGAATGCCACGCTGGTCGCAGCCGGCGTGCTCGCGATGGGCACGGCCGGGGCGTTCAGCCTCAAGCCCTGGTTCCAGGACAAGGCGGCGGAGGCCGAGTCGGCGACGCCGCCCGCGGTCGTCGCGGCGGCCACGCCGGCTGCGACAGGTGCGGCCACCGCGGCGGCCGGTGCGATGGCGCCGGTGGCGCCCATTCCGGCGCAGGGCGTGGTGCCCAACTACCGCGCCATCTTTGCGCAGGCAGGCCCCGCCGTCGTGGGCGTGACGGTCTCGGGCATGCACAAGGCCTCCGACGAGCAGCAGCCGATGCAGCGCCTGCCGCCTGGCCTCGAGAACGATCCCTTCTTCCAGTTCTTCCGTGGGTTGCCCGGCATGGAGCCGCGCGGGCGCGGTCTGCCGCCGCAGCCGTTCCGGGGCCAGGGCTCGGGCTTCATCATCAGCGCCGACGGCCTCATCCTCACCAACGCACACGTGGTGCGCGATGCGAAGGAGGTGACGGTCAAGCTCAGTGACCGCCGCGAGTTCGCGGCCAAGGTGCTGGGCACCGACCCCGTGACCGACGTGGCCGTGCTGCGCATCAACGCGAAGGACCTGCCCACGGTGCGCCTGGGCGATCCGCGGCAGCTCGAGGTGGGCGATCCGGTGATGGCGATCGGCGCGCCCTTCGGCTTCGAGCAGAGCGCCACGCAGGGCATCGTGAGCGCCAAGGGCCGCTCGCTGCCGGGCGACTCGGTCGTGCCCTTCATCCAGACCGATGCGGCGGTGAACCCCGGCAACTCCGGCGGTCCGCTCTTCGACGGCAGCGGCGCCGTCGTGGGCATCAACGCACAGATCTATTCGCAGTCGGGCGGCTACCAGGGCCTGGCGTTTGCGATCCCGATCGACGTGGCGCTCAAGGTCAAGGACCAGATCGTCGCCACCGGGCGCGCGCAGCACGGCCGCCTGGGCGTGACGGTGCAGGACGTGAATCAGTCGCTCGCCGAATCCTTCGGCATGAGCCGGCCCGATGGCGCGCTGGTGGCGAGCGTGCAGCGTGGCAGTGCGGCGGCCAGGGCGGGCCTGAAGCCGGGTGACGTGATCACCGAGGTCAACGGCGAACCCATCGTGCGCTCGGGCACGCTCAGCAGCCTGATCGGCATGTCGAGCCCGGGCGAGAAGGTCAAGCTCAAGGTGTGGCGCGACCGCGGGCCGATCGAGCTCGATGCAACGCTGGGCGGCGCCGACCGCGAGACGCAGCAGGCGGCCCAGGACGACGAGGGTGACCGTGCCGCGCAGCTGGGCCTGGCGCTGCGCCCGCTCACGCGCGACGAGCGGCGCCAGCTCGACAGCGAAGGCGCGCTGCTGATCGAGAACGTGGGCGGTGCGGCGGCCCGCGCGGGCATCGAACGCGGCGACGTGCTCATCGCGATCAACGGCAAACCGGTGACGAGCGTCGACCAGGTGCGCAGCATCGTGGCCAACAAGCCCAAGAGCGTGGCGCTGCTGGTCGAGCGTGACGGAGAAAGGATCTTCGTGCCCGTCAACCTCGGCTGATGCGGCCGTAGGACTTGGCCGCAAGCTGGATCGGCGGCGAAACCTCCGGCCGGATCCGGGCGACAAACGGGGCATCTTCCAGACACCCATGAGAGGACGCCATGAAGACGACCATCATCCGATCGCTCGCTCCGGCCATCGCCGCCGCCCTGTTCAGCCACGGCGCCATCGCGCAGCCGTCGACCGACTCACCGCCGCCGGGGGCTTCGGCCCGTTCGGTGCTGCCGAATGAAGCCATGCCGCTGCCGGCGGTGCAGACCGCGGGCGACGTGAGCTTCGTGAGCGGCGGCGTCCCCTACGAGCAGCTGCCGGCGTTCCATGCGGCGCGCAATGACTTCCCGCTCAACATCGAGGTCTACGAACGCCAGGGCAACCGCAACGGCTTCACCGCCGATGCCGACGTGCGCGTGATCGACGCGAAGAGCGGCGACGTGGTGCTCGACACCCGGACCCAAGGCCCCTACCTCTGGGCCAAGGTGCCGCCGGGGCAGTACAAGGTCGAGGCCACGCTCGGCGGCAAGGTGAAGGAGTCGCGCGTGTCGGTGAGCGGCTCGCGCACGGCGCGCGCCATCATCGTGTTCCCCGAGGGCACGTCCGACGAGTAAGCAGCCGGCTCAGGCCGCCGAGGCCGCCAGCGCGGCGTGGCTCAACGTGCGCGCAGCGGTGCCCGCACCACGGTGACGCTGCAGTCGCTCTGCGCCACCACCTGCGTCGAGACGCTGCCGAGGTAGCGTCTGAGCGTGCCGCTACTGCGCGCCCCCATGACGACGTGGTCGACCTGGTTCTTGCGGGCGAAGTCGATGATGGCGCCCGCAGGGTCGGGGGCCTCGAGCACGTGGAAGGTCACGCGCGCGGCCAGCGCCTCGGGCGGCAGCCTGAGCGACTGCACCAGCGGGCGCGCCCAGTGCTTGAGCTGCACCAGCAGGTTGACGCGCTTGACGCTGCCATCGGCCTCCAGCCGTTCGTCCATGCCGATGCGCGCCGTCCTCATCACCGCCAGGCATGCGAGCCGTGCATTCGGCTCGGTCTGCAGCAGCCGCTGAACCGTCAGCCGCAGCGTGTCCAGCAGTTCCTGCTCGGCGTTCGCCACGTCCACCGCGGCGAGCAGGATGGGGCTGCGCGCGAGCTGCAGCGTGGCGCTCGCGCGCGGGCTGGGTTCGGAGCCGAGCGCCGAGAACCAGCGCGAGAGCACCTTCATGCGCCCGCTGCGCTCGCGCCGCGCCGCGCGCTCGGTGAGCGGCACCTGCGCCGGGTCCTGCAGCTGGAAGGCGAGCTGCGCGCCGGTCTGCTGGCGGCGGTCGGGGTTGGGCTCGAGCGCCTGCAGGATGATTTCCTGCAGCCACGGCGGGCAGTCGCGCCGCAGGCTGATCGGCGGCACCGGGTCGCGGTAGAGCCGCTCGCGCAGGCCGCGCACGCTCTCGGGCGAGCCGAAGGGCCGCTCGCCGGTCGTGAGGTGATAGAGGATCACGCCGAGTGCGAAGAGATCGCTGCGCGGGTCGTTGCGCACGAACTGCACCTGCTCGGGCGAGATGTAGGGGCCGGTGCCCATGGGCAGCTCGAATTCCTCGTCGAGCAGATCGGGCAGGTGGTCGTGCCGCGAGAGGCCGAAGTCCACCAGCACCGCCTCGCCCGTGTCGCGGAACATGATGTTGCTCGGCTTCACGTCGAGGTGCACCAGGTGCTGCCGGTGCAGCTCGTGCAGCGCGGTGGCGACCTGGATGCCGATGGCCACCACCTCGGCGATCGGCAGCGGCGCCGCCTCCAGCCGCTCGCGCAGCGTGGGCCCGGGGATGCGCTCCATCACGATGTAGGGCTGGCGCGTGAAGTCGCCCTTGGCGATGAAGCGCGGCACGTGCGGGCCGGTGAGCTTGGGGCAGATCATCTGCTCCACCTCGAAGCCCACGATGCTCGCCGGATCCTCGCCGCCCATCAGGCGCGGCACCTTCATGATGAGCGGCGTGGGGTCGTCGCCCTCGACGGCCGCCACCTCCCACAGGTGCGCCATGCCGCCCTGGTGCAGGTGGCGCACGAGGCGGAATCCGTCGATCACCTCGCCGGCCTGCAGCGGGCGCAGCGGGTGCGTGGCGGCCGGTCGGGCGCCGAAGCCGCTCGGCGGGGCGTCGAGGTCAGCCGCCATCTTCCAGGCGCTTGGCCAGGCGCTGCGGCAGGCCGGCGGCCCGCACCTTGGCGGCCGCGGTGTCGCAGTCGTAGGGAACGCGGAAATAGGTGAGCTCGCCCGCATCGGTGTCGTAGAGCGCGTAGCAGGCGGCGGGGTTGTTGTCGCGCGGCTGGCCCGCAGAGCCTGGGATCGCGAGCCACTGGCGCTGGTGCGACAGCGGGATCGGCACGCCCGCGACCGGCGCGAATTCGCCGATCTTGCCCGTGGGCGCGAGGTGGTAGAGGCGCTGCTCGTGCACATGCCCGCAGAAGGTGATGCGGCAGGCGGTGGCCTGCATGCTGCGCACCGCGTCCACGCGCGCGTGGATGTAGCCCCATTCGGCCGGGGCCCAGGCGTTGGCGTGCACGTAGAGACGGCCGTCGTCCACGGCGGTGAGCGGCAGCGATGCGAGGAAATCGAGTTGCGCCTCGTCGAGTTGCTCGCGTGTCCAGCTCACGGTGAAACGCGCGTCTTCCACCATCGTCGGCTGCGGGCCGGCGACGGTCGCCGCATCGTGGTTGCCGCGGATGGCGATGGCGCCTTGCGCCACGTGCTCGCGCACCTGGTCGACCACCCAGGCCGGGTCGGCGCCGTAGCCGACGAAATCGCCGAGGAAGACGTACTTGCTGGCCTGCTGCGCCTTCGCGTGGGCCAGCACCTCCGACACCGCCTCGCGGTTGGCATGGAGGTCGGTGACGAAGGCGATTCTCATGGGGGCCGTTAGCCGATGCGTCCCAGCAGAAGGAACTCCATCAGTGCCTTCTGGACGTGCATCCGATTCTCGGCTTCATCCCACACGACACTTTGCGGCCCGTCAATGACCTCGGCCTCGACCTCTTCGCCGCGGTGCGCTGGCAGGCAATGCATGAAGAGCGCGTCGGGCTGCGCCGCGGCCATCATCTCGCGGTCCACGCACCAGTCGGCGAAGGCCTTCTTGCGCGCCTCGTTCTCGGCCTCGTAGCCCATGCTGGTCCACACGTCGGTGGTCACGAGGTGGGCGCCGCGGCAGGCGTCGAGCGGGTCCTTGAAGGTTCTGAGGCAGCTGGTGTTCGACACGCCCGCGACCGTGGGGTCGATCTCGTAGCCGCTGGGCGTGCTCACGTGCAGCGTGAAGCCGAGGATGTCGGCGGCTTGCAGCCAGGTGTTGGCCATGTTGTTGCCGTCGCCCACCCACGCGACCGTCTTGCCCTGGATGGAGCCGCGGTGCTCGATGAAGGTGTAGACGTCGGCCAGGATCTGGCACGGGTGGTACTCGTTGGTGAGGCCGTTGATGACCGGCACGCGCGAGTTCGCCGCGAAGGCCTCGATCTTCGCCTGCTCGTAGGTGCGGATCATCACGAGGTCGACCATGCGGCTGATGACCTTGGCCGAGTCCTCCACCGGCTCGGCGCGGCCGAGCTGGCTGTCGCCGGTGGTGAGGTGCACCACCGAGCCGCCCATCTGGTACATGCCGGCCTCGAAGCTCACGCGGGTGCGCGTGCTGGCCTTCTCGAAGATCATGGCCAGCGTGCGGTCGGTCAGCGGCGTGTACTTCTCGTAGTTCTTGAAGCGCTTCTTGATGACGGCCGTGCGCTCGAAGAGATAGGCGTATTCCTCCGCCCGCAGGTCCTTGAATTGCAGGTAGTGCTTCATCAGGCTCATCCCGGGCTTCATGACGTGGTGGAACCGAGGAACTTCTTGACCAGCGGGCAGAGGATGGCGAGCAGCTCGCGGATCTCGGCCTCGTTGATGATGAGTGCGGGCAGCAGGCGGATCACCTTGTCGGCCGTCACGCTCAGCAGCAGGCCGGCTTCGGCCGCCTCGCCGAGCAGCTCGCCGCAGGGGCGGTCGAGCTCGATGCCGAGGATCAAGCCCTGGCCGCGGATCTCGACCACGCCGGGCAGCGAGCCGAGCTCGCGCTGCAGTCCGTCGCGCAGCAGCTCGCCCATGCGGGTGGCGTTCTCCAGCAGCCGGTCTTCTTCCATGATGCGCAGCGTCTCCACGCCGGCGCGCATGGCGAGCGGGTTGCCGCCGAAGGTCGTGCCGTGGTTGCCCGGGCCGAACACGTGGGCCGCACGCGGGCCGCAGACGAAGGCGCCGATGGGCACGCCCGAGCCGAGGCCCTTGGCGAGCGGCATCACGTCGGGCTTGATGCCGGCCCACTGGTGCGCGAACCACTTGCCGGTGCGGCCCATGCCGCACTGCACCTCGTCGAGCATGAGCAGCCAGCCCTGCTCGTCGCAGATGCGGCGCGCCTGGCGCAGGTACTCGGCATGCGTGGGGTTGATGCCGCCTTCGCCCTGGATCACCTCCAGGAAGATCGCGACCACGTTCGGGTTGGTGGCCGCGATCTTCTCGATCGCGCCGATGTCGTTGAGCGGCACGCGCACGAAGCCCTCGACCAGCGGGCCGAAGCCGGCCTGCACCTTGGGGTTGCCGGTGGCCGACAGCGTGGCGATCGAGCGGCCATGGAAGGCCTTCTCGTAGACGATGATCTCGGGCTTCTCGATGCCCTTGTCGTGGCCGAACTTGCGCGCGATCTTGATCGCGCCTTCGTTGGCCTCCAGGCCGGAGTTGCAGAAGAACACGTTGGTGAGGCCCGAGACCTCGACCAGCCTGGCGGCGAGCTCTTCCTGCAGCGGCACCTCGTAGTAGTTGCAGCTGTGGATGAGCTTGGCAACCTGGTCCTGCAGCGCCGGCACGAGCCTGGGGTGGCCATGGCCCAGCGTGTTGACGGCGATGCCCGAGAGGGCGTCGAGGTACTTCCTGCCTTCGGTGTCCCACACCCAGCAGCCTCGGCCGTAGGCCAGCGCCATCGGCAGGCGGCCGTAGGTCGGCATCACGTGCGGCATGGAGGAGGCAGAGGGCTTGTCAGGGGCGTTCATGGGAAGCGACTCCATAAGAGACAAGGCCCGCAGGAGGCGCGGGCCTGGGGCGTTTGATTCTAGGGGAGCGCCCCTGGCGCTGCGCACGTGTGCGCAAGCGGCGTCCGTTGAGTTTTGCAAAGCCCGCGTTCGGCGTATTCGAAGCTCAGATCTCGTCGATGGCGGTCGATGCGCCGGGGGTCTCGCCGCCGCCGTCGAGCGAGAAGCGCTCGCGCGTGTTGACGTAGAAGCTCGCGCCGAAGCGGCCGACCGGAAAGTACGCCTGCAACCGCACGCGCCAGCGTTCGGTGTCGACGAGGCCGTCGCGCGCGTGCAGCCAGCGCACCTGGCCGATGAAGATCTGGCGGCTCTCGGTTTCCAGCGTCTCCCACAGCGTGCATTCGAAGGCGACCGGCGCCTCGACGATGCGTGGCGGCGCCACCGCCTTGCAGGGTGCGCTCGTGAGCCCGACATGCGCCAGTTCGCTCTCGTCGGGCGGCAGCCGTTCGCCGCAGCGGTGCATCTTGCCGGCCATGGCCTCGTCGGCGATGTGCACGACGAACTCGCGCGTGCGCACGATGTTGGCGGCGGTGTCCTTGAGCGCGCCGTCCTGCAAGCGGTTCACGCTGATCATCACGATGGGCGGCTCCTCGCCGAGCATGTTGAACATGCTGAACGGCGCGGCGTTGACCACGCCGTCCGCGCCGAGTGTGGTCACGAGCGCGATCGGCCGCGGCACGATGAGGCTGGCCATCAGCTTGTAGCGCTGGTACTCGGTGAGGGTGGCGAAGTCGATGTCCATGGTCAGGTGGTGCGGTGGGCGACCGCCTCGCAGATCGCGCCCGGCGTGGTGAACCAGACTTCGCGACGGTGCTCGCACAGGTGCTGCAGCGCGCGCCGCAGGTGGCGCAGACGGTAAGGCTGGCCGACGATGTAGGGGTGCAGCGCGATGCCCATCACCAGCGGCTGGCGGCGTGACTGCTCGAGCATCTCGTCGAAGTTGTCGACGATCATCTGCGCGAAGTCCTTCGCGTCCATCTGGCGCGCCACGATCATCGGGATGTCGTTGAGCTCCTGCGGGTAGGGGATCGACCACAGCGTGCCGCCACCGCGGGTGCGCAGGCGCACCGGCTGGTCGTCGTGGCACCAGTTGAGCGTGTAGCGGTAGCCGGTCTCGGCGAGCAGGTCGGGGGTGAGGGCGCTTTCCGAGATCCACGGCGATAGCCAGCCGGCGGGCGCCCGGCCGCTTTCGCGCGCAATGCGCTCGCGGCAGTGGGCGAGCAGCTCGCGTTCGTCGTGCTCGGCCATCTCGCCCTGGCGCTCGGCGTTGGTGTGGCCATGGCCGATGAGCTCGTCGCCGCGCTGCACGCAGGCCTCGACCAGTTCGGGGCAGTGGTCGTACAGCGAGGTGTTGAGCAGCACGCCAGCCGGCAGCGCCAGCTCGTCGAGGAGCTCCAGGCAGCGCCAGGCCCCCACGCGGTTGCCGTATTCGCGCCAGGCGTAGTTCAGCACGTCCGGTTCGGGCAGGGGCGGGGCGAGCCGGGCGCCCAGGCCGCTGCCGAAGGCGAAGTGCTCGAGGTTGAGGCCGACGTACACCGCCAGGCGCTGGCCGCCGGGCCAGGGGTCGCCGGCCCGGCGCGTGATGGCGCTGTAGTCGAAGCGGTCGTGGTGGGGGAGGGGGCCGTAGCGCGCCGTCATGCCCCGGCGCGTTCGCAAGAAGCGAGCCATGGCGCGCCGTTCGGATGGCGCACAGATCGCCCACGGCGCGTCCTGCACAGCAGCACGTGCAGGGCACAATAGCGCGCTCTCTGCCGGCCACCGGGCACCACCTGGCACGGCGCGGCGGGCCCGACCGTGCTACCGCATGACCCCTTCCCAACCCCGTGAAGTCTTCATCCAGGGCGTGACGCTCGATGGCCGGACCTTCCGCCCGAGCGACTGGGCGGAACGGCTGGCGGGGGCGATGTCGTGTTTCCGCCCCGGAGGGGTGGCACCTGGCGGGCCGGGGGCCTTCATCGGCTACTCGCCGTACTGCGTGCCGCGGCTCATCAACGGGGTCAAGTGCGTGATCGTCAACGAGGCGCTGCGCGAGGTCGAGCCCATGGCCTGGGATTTCGTCATGAACTTCGCACGCGACAACCGGCTGCAGGTGGCCGATGCGTGCCTGTTGCCCGACACACCGCCCCGGCGGGCGCCTTCCGGAGGCTGAAAAACAAAAAGCCCACCGAAGTGGGCTTTTGTCGATACGCGGAAACCGGAAATTCGTTCAGGCGGCGGTCGCGAGGGCCTTGACCTTGGCCGACAGGCGGCTCTTGTGGCGAGCGGCCTTGTTCTTGTGGAACATGCCCTTGTCGGCGACGGAGTCGATGACGCTCTGGGCGGTCTTGAAGAGTTCGGTGGCTTTCGCCTTGTCGCCAGCGGCAACGGCCTTCTGGACGTTCTTGATGACGGTGCGGAACTTCGAGCGCAGCGCGGTGTTGGCGGCGTTGAGCTTGACGTCTTGACGCGCACGCTTGCGGCCAGAGGCGATGCGTACGGTCTTCTTGGCTTTGGAAGAGGTGGCCATAAAAGGGGTGCCCGGTTTCAGCGAAGTCCGCGAGTATAGCAGGCCCATACGGGGCGCCGCAAACCACGGGGCTTGAGGTGAGCGGGCGCTCCCCGGACGGCACCGAAGAGGCTGCCCGCGCACTGCCCGTCCATGCCCAGCACACCTCCGCCGGCAGGCAGCTCCGCGGTGTTGCCATAATCCCGCCGCCCATGAACCTGCTGCGCGCCGCGTCCACCGTTTCCCTGCTGACGCTCGCGTCGCGCATCACCGGGCTCGGCCGCGAACTCGTCATCGCCGCTGCCTTCGGGGCCGGCGCCTGGACCGACGCCTTCCAGGCCGCCTTCCGCATCCCCAACATGCTGCGGCGCCTCTTCGCCGAGGGCGCCTTCTCGCAGGCCTTCGTGCCGCTCCTGGGCAACACGCGCGCGCGCGACGGCGACGAGGCCACGCACCTGCTCGTGAGCGCCGTGGCCACCGTGCTCTTCTGGGTGCTGATCGTCACCTGCATCGTGGGCGTGGTGGTGGCGCCGGCGATCGTCTGGCTCATGGCCTCGGGCCTGCAGGAGTTCGATGGCGCCGTGCTGATGACGCGCCTGATGTTCCCCTACATCGGCTTCGTCTCGCTGGTGGCGCTGTCGGCCGGCATCCTCAACACCTGGAAGCATTTCGCCGTGCCGGCGGCGTCGCCCGTGCTGCTCAACCTTGCCATGATCGGCGCCGGCTGGTGGCTCGCCCCGGCGTTCGGCCGCTGGGGCATCGAGCCCATCTTTGCGCTCGCGGCGGGGGTGATGCTGGGCGGCGTGCTGCAGCTGGCGGTGCAGATCCCGGCGCTCAGGCGCCTGGGCGTGCTGCCGCGCATCGGACTGTCGTGGCGCTCGCTGAAGGCAGCGTGGGCGCATCCGGGCGTGCACACCGTGCTGCGCAAGATGGCGCCGGCGCTGCTGGGCGTCTCGGTCGCGCAGATCTCGCTCATGATCAACACGCACATCGCCTCGCGCATCGGCGTGGGCGCGGTCTCGTGGCTGACGTATGCCGACCGCCTGATGGAGTTCCCGACGGCGCTGCTGGGCGTCGCGCTCGGCGTGGTGCTGATCCCGCAGCTCTCCGGCGCGCAGGGCAAGGGCGACACCGCCGCCTATTCGGCCATGCTGGACTGGGGCCTGCGCCTTTCCCTCATGCTGGCGCTGCCGTGTGCGGTGGCGCTGCTGGTGTTCGCGCAGCCGCTGGTGGCCGTGCTCTACCAGCGCGGCGCCTTCAGCGCCGGCGACGTGGTCCAGACCCAGGTCGCGCTGATGGCCTATGGCGTCGGGCTCCTGGGCCTCATCGGCGTGAAGGTGCTGGCCCCCGGCTTCTATGCACGCCAGGAGCTAGGCACGCCGGTCAAGATCGCGGTCGGCGTGCTGATCGTGACGCAGCTCCTCAACATCGCCTTCGTGCCCTGGCTCGGCCATGCGGGCCTGGCGCTCTCGATCAGCCTGGGCGCCACGCTCAACACCACGCTGCTCTACGTCGGCCTGCGCCGGGTCGGCGCCTACCGGCCAATGCCGGGCTGGTGGGGCTTCACCGCGCGCGTGGTGCTGGCGAGCACCTTGCTCGGCGGCCTGCTCGCATGGGCGGCGCGCGCGATCCCCTGGCTGGACACGGCCGAGCTGCCGCGCATCGGCTACATGGCCGCCTGCCTGGGCGCGGCGGCGGTCGTGTACTTCGGGGCCCTGCTCGCGACGGGGCTCAAGTTCAGGCAGTTCCTGCGGCGCGGATAATCGTTCGCCATGCCGCAGCTCCCGTCGTTCCAGGCCCTCAGTCCGCTGGAGTACTTCGCCCTCCTGGTGGCCGACGACGAGCACTTCTCGCTGCTCGAAGCGGCCATCTCCATCGGCCAGGACGACGACCCCGCGCTGGACACGCAGGCGGTGCTGCACCAGATCGACACGCTGGCCCAGCGCCTGAAGGTGCGGGTGCCGTCCGATGCAGGTCCGCGGCAGCGGCTGCGGCTGCTCAACCAGTTCTTCTTCCGCGAGCTCGGCTTCGCCGGCAACGTCAACGACTACTACGACCCGGCCAACAGCATGCTCGCGAGCGTGCTCGAGACACGCCGCGGGATCCCGATCACGCTCGCGTTGCTCTACATCGAGCTGGCCACGCAGATCGGCCTGACGGCGCGTGGCGTGTCCTTCCCGGGGCACTTCCTGGTCAAGCTCAAGCTGAGCGAGGGCGAGGTGGTGCTGGACCCGTTCACCGGCCAGTCGCTGTCGCGCGAGCGGCTCGACGAGCTCCTGCTGCCGTACCGCCGCAGCCAGGGGCTGGTGGGCGACCTGGACGTCCCGCTGGGCGTCTTCCTGCAGGCCGCGGCCCCGCGCGACGTGCTGGCGCGCATGCTGCGCAACCTGAAGGAGATCCACCGCTCGTCGGGTGACTGGCCGCGCCTCGTGGCCGTGCTCGACCGGCTGGTGGTGCTGCTGCCGCAGGCCTGGGAAGAGCGCCGCGACCGCGGCCTCGCGCAGGCGGAGCTCGGTGCGTCGCAGGCGGCGGCGCTCGATCTGGCCGAGTACCTGGCGCATTGCCCGCAGGCCTACGACCGCGACGCCATCGGCCAGCGGCTGATGGCCCTGCGCCAGCGGGGCAGCGACACGCTGCACTGATCCGGGGCTGTATGGACCGACAGCCCGCACCGGTCTGACCCTAGAATCTGCGGCTTTGGCGAACCCCCTCGGGGCACCGCTGCTCCCGGCGCATCGATGCAACTCACCCCTGCTCAGCGGCAAACCCTTTCCTGGCTCCTGATCGCCGTGGTCGGCGTGCTGCTGGTGTGGCTGCTGGCGCCGGTGCTCATGCCCTTCCTCTTCGCGGGCATCCTGGCCTACATCCTGGAGCCGGCGGTCGAGCGCCTCGTCGCCCGGCGCGTGCCGCGCGTGCTGGCGGTGACCGTGGTCGAGGTCGCGGCGATCTTCCTGATCCTCGCGGTGCTGCTGCTGATCGTGCCCATCGTCTCGCGCGAGCTGCCGCTGCTGCGCGAGCAGCTGCCGCTCCTGGCCGACAAGCTCAACCGGAACCTCGCCCCGTGGCTTGCGCAATACGGCATCGAGGTCTCGCTCGACGTGGCGAGCGTCAAGGCCTTCGTGGTCACGTACCTCGGCGCCAACGTCGAAGACGGCCTCGCCACGCTGCTCAGCTCGGCCCGCATCGGCGGCAGCTTCCTGCTGGCGCTGGTGGGCAACGCGGTGCTGATCCCGGCAGTGCTCTTCTACCTGCTGATGGACTGGCCGCAGCTCGTCACGCGCCTCGACGGCATGGTGCCGCCGCGCCATCGCGAGAGCGTGCGCAGCTTCGTGCGCGAGAGCGACCAGATGCTCGGCCAGTACCTGCGGGGCCAGCTGCTGGTGATGCTGATCCTGGCCGTCTTCTACAGCGTCGGGCTGGCCCTCTTCCGCTTCGACCTCGCGGTGCCGGTGGGCGTGTTCACCGGGCTGGCGGTCTTCATCCCGTACCTGGGCTTCGGCCTGGGCATGGTGCTCGCGCTCATCGCCGGCCTCCTGCAGTTCGCGAGCTGGTACGGCGTGGTCGCGGTGGCCGTGGTCTATGGCCTGGGGCAGGTGATCGAGAGCTTCATCCTCACGCCGCGCCTCGTGGGCGAGCGCATCGGCATCAACCCGCTGACCGTCATCTTTGCGCTGCTCGCCTTCGGGCACCTGGCCGGTTTCGTGGGCGTGCTGCTCGCGCTGCCGGTGTGCGCCGTGCTGGCCGTGGCGGCGCAGCGGCTGCACATGCTCTACGTCGGCAGCAAGCTGTACCGAGGATGAGGCAGATACCGCTGGCGATCGCCGAGGAGCCGGAGCGTTCCTTCGACAGCTACGTGGCCGGGCCCAACGCCGCAGCGGTGGAGCACCTGCGCGGCGGGGCGCGCCTCACCGCCCCGGTCTACCTCTGGGGCCCCGCCGGTGTGGGCAAGACGCACCTGTTGCAGGCGCTGGCCCACGAGGTGCATCGCCAGGGCGGCCGGGTGGGCTGGTTCGCCGCCAGCTCGCCCACGCCGTGGGTCTTCGACGAAGGGCTCGCGCTCATCGTCTTCGACGACAGCGAGCGCTTCGACGAGGCCCGCCAGCATGCGGCCTTCGCGCTCTTCGTCGAGGCCACGACGCACGGCATCCCCGTTGCCGCGGCCGGCGCGATGCCGCCGGTGGACCTGCCGCTGCGCGACGACCTGCGCACCCGCCTCGGCTGGGGCCATGTGTTCGCGCTCGCCCCGCTGGCCGAGCCCGAGGCGCGCGCGGCCATGCGCCGCGAGGCCGACCGCCGCGGCCTCTTCCTTTCGGATGACGTGATGAGCTATCTCCTGACGCGCTTCGCACGCGACCTCAAGCACCTGATGACCGTGCTGGACCGGCTCGACGAGTTCGCCCTGGTGCACAAGCGCGCGATCACGGTGCCGCTGCTCAAGCAGATGCTGTCGGAAGTGCAGGTGCAGCCATGAACCTCTGCCTCTTCGATCTCGACGACACCCTGATCCCGCTCGACTCCGACCACGCCTGGGGCCAGTTCATGGTGCGCCAGGGCTGGGTGGATGCGGGTGAGTTCGAGCGCGAGAACGAGGTCTTCTTTCAGCACTACAAGGCCGGCACGCTGGACATCCACGCCTACATCGCGTTTGCCACCGCGCCCTGGCGCGATCGCTCCGCCGATGAGCGGCGCGCCGCCCAGGACCGCTTCATGCAGGAGGTGATCGCGCCCAGCCTGCGGCCCCGGGCCCTGGAGCTCGTGCGCCATCACCAGCAGCAGGGCGACCTGGTCGCGATCGTGACGGCCACCAACGAGTTCGTCACCGCCCCCATCGCCCGCGCATTCGGCGTGGCGCATCTGCTGGCCGTGCAACTCGAAAAGGACCCCGGCGGTAACATCACCGGCCGGATCGCGGGGGTGCCCTCGTTCCGCGAGGGCAAGACGGTGCGCACGCACGAATGGCTCGCAAGCCTCGGACACCGGCTGCAGGATTTCGATCGTGTGAGCGTGTACAGCGATTCGGCCAACGACCTGCCCTTGCTCGAGTTGGCGACCGACCCTGTTGCCACCAACCCCTCGGCCCCGCTGGAGGCGATCGCCCGCGAACGCGGCTGGCGCATCCTTCGCTTGTTCGACCAGGCCCCATAGATGATCAAGAAGTTCATAGACAAGCTCCTCGGCAAGACCGGCAAGCCCACCGTTCCCAGGGGCAAGCGCGTCGAGGTGCCGCTGGCCGAGCACCACATCGACCTCGGGCTCGTGGAGGAGAACGCCATCCGCGTCGTGAAGACGCTGACCGACGCCGGCCACGAGGCCTACATCGTGGGCGGCGCGGTGCGCGACCTGCTGCTGGGCCTGCGCCCCAAGGATTTCGACGTGGCGACCGACGCCACGCCCGAACAGGTGAAGGCGCTCTTCCGGCGCGCCTTCATCATCGGCCGGCGGTTTCGCATCGTTCACGTGGTCTTCGGCCGCGGGCGCGAGCACGAGGTGATCGAGGTCTCCACCTTCCGCGCGATGCTCGACTCGAGCGCCTCGGAGGCGGTGAGCGGCAACGAGAAGACCTCCAAGGCCGAGCTCGCCGACAAGCACCATGCGGTGGACGCCAGCGGCCGCGTGCTGCGCGACAACGTGTGGGGCCCGCAGATCGAGGATGCCGCGCGGCGAGACTTCACCGTCAACGCCATGTACTACGACCCGCAGCGGCAGATCGTGGTCGACTACCACGGCGGCATCAAGGATGCGAAGAAGAAGGTCCTGCGCATGATCGGCGACCCGGCCACGCGCTACCGCGAGGACCCGGTGCGCATCGTGCGGGTGGTGCGCTTCGCCGCCAAGCTCGGCTTCACCATCGATCCCAAGACGCGTGCGCCCATCCGCGAGCTCGCCGGGTTGCTGGAGAGCGTGCCGGCCTCGCGCACCTTCGACGAGATGATCAAGCTCCTGCAGACCGGCCATGCGCTGGCGAGCATCGAGGAGCTCAAGAAGCAGGGCCTGGTGGGCGAGCGCACCGGCGTCTTCCCCATCCTCGACGTGGTGCTGGCCGATGCGCACCGGCATCCCGAGCGCCAGAAGTTCGTGCAGCTGGCGCTGGCCGACACCGACCGCCGCGTCAACGAAGGCAAGCCCGTGGCGCCGAGCTTCATGCTCGCCTGCATGCTGTGGCACGACGTGCTGGACCGCTGGGAGAAGCTCAAGAAGAAGGGCGAGCCGCCGTTCCCGGCGCTGCAGCAGTCGGTCGATGCCGTGTTCGACGCCCGCATCGGCGACATCTCCGGCCGCGGCAAGCTCGCCGCCGACATGCGCGAGATCTGGCTCATGCAGCCGCGCTTCGAACGCCGCACCGGCAACGGGCCGTACACGCTGGTGCAGCAGCCCCGCTTCCGGGCGGGCTTCGATTTCCTGCGCCTGCGCGCCGACGCCGGGGAGGTCGCGCCCGAGCTGGCCCGCTGGTGGGAAGATTTCTCGCTCGCCGACGAGGACCGCCGCCATGAGCTCATGGAAGAGGCGCGCGGCGCCGCGCGCAGCGGGCAGGGCGGCTCGCGTCGCCGGGCGGCACCCGCGCGCACCCAGGTGCAGGCCGCCGATGCCGAGGCCGAAGGCGAGGCGCCGGCCGACGCGGGCGAAGGTGCAGCCGACGCCCCGCGCAAGCGCCGTCGTCGCCGCCGCAAGCCCGCGGATGCCGGCTCGGCGGCGCCGTCTGCCGACACGGCCTGACGCGCCGTGGCCCCGCTTCTTGCCTACATCGGCCTGGGCGCCAACCTCGGCGATGCGGCGGACACCGTCCGCACCGCCATCGAGGGCCTGAACCGCATGCCGGCCTCGCGGGTGCTGGCGGTCTCGTCGCTCTACCGCAGCGCACCCATCGAGGCCGACGGGCCTGACTTCATCAACGCGGTGGCGGCCCTGCAGACCACGCTCACGGCCTACGAGTTGCTTGCGCAGCTGCAGGCGCTCGAAGCCGAGTTCGGCCGCGAGCGCCCCTACCAGAACGCCCCGCGCACCTTGGACCTCGACCTGCTGCTCTACGGCGACCGCCAGATCGCCACCGACGACCTGACCGTGCCGCATGCCCGGCTGCATCAGCGGGCCTTCGTGCTGCTGCCGCTCGCCGAGCTGGCCGGGGAGCGCTACGTCGTGCCCGGGCGCGGATCGATCGAATCGCTGCTGCCCGACGTGGCCTCGCAATCCATCACCCGACTGGAGACCCCATGACCCAGCGCACCCCCGTGCCCGAGCGCGCCACGCCCGAGGCGGCCGGCTTCCGCCCCGAGGGCCTGGCCCGCCTGACGGCGGCGTTCCAGGCGCAGATCGACCGCGGCCGCCTGCCTGGGGTGGTGGCGATGGTCGTGCGCGGCGGCCGGCTCGCCTACTGCGAGGCGCTCGGCCGGCGCGACCCGTCGAAGCCCGAGCCGATGCAGGCCGACAGCATCTTTCGCATCTACTCGATGACCAAGCCCATCGTGTCGGTGGCGGTGATGATGCTCTTCGACGAAGGCCGGCTCTTCCTGAACGACCCGGTGGCGAAGTACCTGCCGGAGTTCAAGGAGGCGAAGGTCGGCGTGGTGCGCGAAGACGGCCGCATCGACACGGTGCCCGCCGAGCGCCCGATGACGGTGCAGGACCTGCTGCGCCACACCTCCGGCCTCACCTACGAGATCCTGGAGCACACGCCCATCCGCAGGCTCTACGCCCGCGCGAAGATCTACCGGCGCGACTGGACCAACGAGGCATTCACCCAGGCGCTCGCCCAGCTGCCGCTCATGTACCAGCCTGGCACGGTGTGGGACTACAGCCGTGCGACCGACGTGCTCGGTCGCCTCGTCGAGGTGGTCTCCGGCCAGGCGCTGCGTGATTTCTTCGCCACGCGCATCTTTGCGCCGCTGCAAATGACCGACACCGGTTTCCACGTGCCGGCCGAATCGCACCACCGCCTGGCGGAGCCCTACGCGCGCGACCCCGACACCGGTGGCGACGTCCAGGTGCTGGACGTGCGCTCGCCGGTGGCGCTGGACATGGGTGGCGGCGGGCTGGTGTCGACCGCGGCCGACTACGCGCGCTTCACGCAGATGCTGCTCAACCGGGGCACGCTCGACGGCCAGCGGCTCCTGAGCCGCAAGACGGTGGAGCTGATGACCAGCGATCACCTCGGCGCGATCCCGAGTGCGAACGAACTGCTGCCGCCCGGCCACGGCTTCGGGCTCGGCTTCGCCGTGCGGCGCGAGGCCGGCCTCGCGCCGATCGCCGGTTCGGCCGGCAGCTACTTCTGGGGTGGCATGGCAGGCACGACCTTCTGGGTCGATCCGGCCGAAGACCTGCATGCGGTGCTGATGGTGCAGGCCCCGGGCCAGCGCGACGAGCTGCGGGCGCTGTTCCGCAACCTGGTCTATGGCGCCCTCGGCGACTGAGGCATCACGATGAACATGGCGATCCCGCTGCAGACGGTGCTGCTGCTCGTGGCCTCGAACATCTTCATGACGTTCGCCTGGTACGGCCACCTCAAGAGCCTGGCGGCCAGCCCCTGGTACATCGCCGCGCTGGTGAGCTGGGGCATCGCCCTCTTCGAGTACCTGCTGCAGGTGCCGGCCAACCGCATCGGCTACGGCGGCGGCTTCACGCTTGCGCAGCTCAAGATCACCCAGGAGGTGATCACGCTCGCCGTCTTCGTGCCCTTCGCCATGTTCTACATGAAGGAGCCCTTCAAGCTCGACTACGTCTGGGCGGGGCTGTGCCTCGTCGGGGCGGTGTACTTCATCTTCCGCAGCTGATGGCCACGCCGGGCCTGGAGCGCTTCCGCCACATCGCCATCGAGGGCCCGATCGGGGCCGGCAAGAGCTCGCTCGCACGCCGCCTGGCGGCGCACCTCGGGGCGGAGCTCATGCTCGAGCGCGCCGAGGAGAACCCCTACCTCGAACGCTTCTACGCCGACGTGCCGGGCTACGCCTTCCAGACGCAGGTGTTCTTTCTCTTCCAGCGCATGCGCCAGGTGCGCGAGCTCGCCCAGCCGGGCCTGCTGGCGCCGGCGGTGGTCAGTGACTTCATGCTGGCGAAAGACGCGCTCTTCGCGCGGATGAACCTCTCGGACGAGGAGTACCACCTCTACAGCCAGATGTATGCGCAGGTCTCGGCGCAGCTGCCGCAGCCCGACCTGGTGATCTGGTTGCAGGCATCGCCGCCCACGCTCGTGCAGCGCATCCGCCAGCGCGGCATCCACATGGAGCAGCGCATCGTGCCGGAGTACCTGCAGAAGCTCTGCGATGCGTATGCCGACTATTTCCAGAGCTTCGATGCGGCGCCCCTGATGGTCGTCAACAGCGAGCACTTCAATCCCGTCGACCGCGAGGGCGATTTCCTGGCCTTCGTGCAGGCGCTCACGCGGTTCGAGGGCCCGCGGGCGATGTTCGAACTGCAGGCCCCCTCGGCACCCTGAGGCCCGGCGCTACACTCTGCGCCTCGTCGTCGTGACCGTTTTTTTGAATGATCCGCGTGCAGCGGATGATCCCCGGAGAGAACACCATGCTGTTTGGAAAGCTGCTGCCGCGCGAAGGTAACTTCTTTGAGCTTTTCAACCAGCACGCCGGCCACATCGTCGAAGGCGCGCGCTCGTTCATCCTGATGATCGAGAACTACGGCAACATCGACCAGCGCGAGAAGTACGCCGCCGCCGTCGTCGCCGCCGAGCGCTCGGCCGACAAGGTCACCGCCGAGGTGAACCGCCTGCTGCACAAGACCTTCATCACGCCGATCGACCGCGAGCAGATCCACAGCCTCATCAATGCGATGGACGACATCGTCGACCTGCTGCAGGACGCGACCGAGACCATGCAGCTCTACGACGTCAAGACCATGACCGACGAGGTGCTGCGCCTGGGCGACCTGAGCGCCAAGTGCTGCGAGCGCGTGCAGCACGCCGTCTCGCTGCTGCCGCAGATCAACCGCCATGACGCTGCTGAGGCCGCGATCAAGACCTGCGAGGAGATCGACAAGCTCGAGTCCGATGCCGATCGCGTCATGCGCTCGGCGATGTCCAAGCTCTTCCGCGAAGAGAACGACGTGCGCGAGCTCATCAAGCTCAAGGCGATCTACGAGCAGCTCGAATCGATCTCCGACCGCTGCGAGGACGTGGCCAATCTCATCGAGGGCGTCGTCCTCGAGAACTCCTGATCCACCCCGGAGCCGCGGATGGAATCGATCCAGGTTGCGTTCTGGGTGGTGGTGATGCTGGTCGTCCTGGCCCTGCTGTTCGACTTCATGAACGGCTTCCATGATGCTGCGAACTCCATCGCCACGGTCGTCTCGACCGGCGTGCTTAAGCCGCAGCAGGCGGTCATCTTTGCCGCCTTCTTCAACGTGCTGGCGATCGCCGTGTTCCACCTCAACGTGGCGGCGACCGTGGGCAAGGGCATCGTCGATGCCGGCGTGGTGGACCATCACGTGGTGTTCGGTGCGCTGATCGGCGCGATCACCTGGAACCTCATCACCTGGTGGTACGGCATCCCGTCGAGCTCGTCGCACGCGTTGATCGGCGGCATCTGCGGGGCCGTCATCGGCAAGGCCGGCATCGGCGCGCTCCACGGCGCGGGCGTGCTCAAGGTCGTGGCGTTCATCTTCGTGTCGCCCGCGCTCGGCTTCGTGCTGGGCTCGCTGCTGATGGTGCTGGTCGCCTGGGTCTGCCGTCGCTCCTCGCCGCTCCTGGTCGACAACTGGTTCCGGCGGCTGCAGCTCGTTTCGGCCGGTCTCTACAGCCTGGGCCACGGCGGCAACGACGCGCAGAAGACCATCGGCATCATCTGGATGCTGCTGATCGCCACCGGCTACTCGACGGTGAGCGACACCTTGCCGCCCTCGTGGGTGATCTGGAGCTGCTACCTCGCGATCGGCCTGGGCACCTTGTTCGGTGGCTGGCGCATCGTGAAGACCATGGGCCAGAAGATCACCAAGCTCAAGCCCGTGGGCGGCTTCTGCGCCGAGACGGGTGGAGCGCTCACGCTGTTCCTTGCCACGATGCTGGGGGTGCCCGTGTCCACCACCCATACGATCACCGGGGCCATCGTCGGCGTGGGCTCGGTGCGCAGTGCGTCGTCGGTGCGCTGGGGCGTGGCCGGCAACATCGTGTGGGCGTGGGTCTTCACCATCCCGGCATCGGCGTTCGTGGCCGGGATCTTCTACTGGGTGAGCCTGTCGCTGTTCGAGTGAGCGCGGCGCCCGCCGCGCGCGCTGTCACTGGCTGATCTTGCGGGCTTCCTCGACCTGGTACTCGAAGTAGCGCTGGCCGCCGAAGGCAATGGTCGCCATCAGCACCGTGGCGCCGATGCCGAGACACAGCACCACGGCGAGCACCACGCCCCAGCCGGCGCGATGCTCGCGGCCGGTGCCGGCGTTGTGCAGGGCGTTCCATCGCTCGTCCGGCGTCAGGCCATAGAGGATGCCGGCGAGCATTGCGGCCGACAGCGCCAACCCCAGCATGGGCACGAGGAGCCAGGAGAGCTGGTCGTCCTGCCCGAGATGCAGCACACGCAGCACGCCGTAGAGGCCGGCGAGGGTGGGCAGGGGCCAGAGCCAGCCCCACACGTCGCGCAGACCGTGGAGGTAGAAGCGGTGGAGGCCCAGGCCACCACCGAGCAGGGCCAGCCAGGCGGCGAGCGTCTTGGATTTGTAGGCGTTCATGCAGGAAACGGGTGCGCCGCAACGGGCGGCCGAGTTTATAATGCGCGGTTTCGATGGCGGCGGGCCCCAGCCGAGCGGTTGCAGGCCTGCGTATCTACGACGTCGAACCCTTCGCAGAAGATCCGCTTCTGCTTGTCGATCTGCCCGGCCCTGAGTGTCTCCTGTGGTGCGGTGGATGTTGTCAGGAATCGAGGAAACAACATGGTCGTGATTCGACTTGCACGTGGTGGCGCCAAGAAGCGCCCCTTCTACAACATCGTCGTCGCCGATTCGCGCAACCGCCGCGATGGCCGCTTCATCGAGCGCGTGGGTTTCTACAACCCCGTGGCTTCCGGCGCTGCCGAGGGGCTGCGCGTCTCGTTCGACCGCGTCGAGTACTGGACCGGCAACGGCGCCCAGCTGAGCCCGACCGTCGCCCGTCTGGTCGACCAGGCCAAGGCCAAGACGGCCTGATCCCGCCGTGGCTTCCGCCGCCCCGGCTGTCGGTGCTCCGGCCGACGCCTGGCCCGAAGACGCGGTGGAAGTCGGGCGCATCGTCGACGCCTGGGGCGTGAAAGGCTGGATCAAGGTCCAGCCTTTTGCTTCCGACCCCCAGGCGCTGTTCTCCTCCCGTCGCTGGTACCTGAAGCCGCCCGAGGAGACGGCCAAGCGCCCACCGGTCGCCAGGCCCGGTGCACCGGCCGCTTCCTTCCCCTCGCTGCTCAGGATCACCCAGGCCAAGGAGCATGGCGACGTCGTCGTGGCCCAGGCGCAGGAGGTCGAGGACCGTTCCGCCGCCGAAGCCCTGCGTGGCGGTCGTGTGTTCGTCGCCCGCTCCAGCTTTCCCACGCCCGAGGCCGACGAGTATTACTGGGTCGACCTGATCGGCATGGCGGTGCTGAACCGTGAAGGCGAGTCGCTCGGCACCGTGGTGGGCCTGATCGACACCGGCCCGCACAGCGTGCTGCGCATCCAACCCGCCGATCCGTCGGCCCAGGAACGCCTGGTCCCCTTCGTCTCGGCCTATGTGGACGAAGTGCAGAGCGCCGAGAAGCGCATCACCGTCGACTGGGGCCTGGACTACTGAGCCCTGGAGACCCCGCGGGCATGCGCTTCGACGTCGTCACCATCTTTCCCGAGCTCTTCACGCCGCACCTGACCCAGGGCGTGACCCGGCGCGCCTTCGAGTCGGGCCAGGTCGACGTCCGCCTGTGGCCGCTGCGCGATCACGCCGACAACAACTACCGCCGGGTGGACGACCGCCCCTACGGTGGCGGCCCCGGCATGGTGATGCTGGTCGAGCCGCTGCAGCGAGCACTGGAGGCGGTCCGCGCCGAGCGCTGCGACCGCGCACCCGTCGTGCATTTCACGCCGACCGGGCGGCGGCTCGACCAGTCCGTCGTGCAGGAGTTCGCCACGGGCGAGGGCGCGATCCTGCTGTGCGGGCGCTACGAGGGCATCGATCAGCGCTTCATCGACCGCCATGTCGACGTGGAACTGAGCCTGGGCGACTTCGTGCTCTCGGGAGGGGAACTGCCGGCACTGGCGCTGCTGGACGCCGTCGCCCGGTTGCAGGAAGGTGTGCTGAACGACGCCCAGTCGCATCAGCAGGACAGCTTCTCGGACGGCCTGCTCGACTGCCCTCACTACAGCCGCCCGGAGGCGCTCGAAACGCCCGAAGGGGCGCTCCTGGTGCCGCCGGTGCTGCTGTCGGGCCACCATGCGGCGATCGCCCGCTGGCGCCGCGAGCAGTCGCTGGCGCTGACGGCCCGCCGTCGGCCGGACCTCATCGAAGCGGCACGCGCCCGCGGCGCGCTCTCGGCTGCCGATGAGAAGTACCTGCTCTCGCTTGGGCTATAATCGCCGACTTTTCGATCCTCTGCCCCGGTGAGGGGCGTCACCCGACGCTCCCAGATCAATCAAGACCCGCGCTGGCACGATCACCAGGAGTCATCTGTGGACCTCATCCAAACCCTCGAGCAGGAAGAAATCGCCCGCCTCGGCAAGAACATCCCGGCGTTCGCCCCTGGCGACACGGTGATCGTGAGCGTGAACGTCGTCGAAGGCACCCGCAAGCGCCTGCAGGCCTATGAAGGCGTGGTGATCGCCAAGCGCAACCGTGGCCTCAATTCCAGCTTCATCGTGCGCAAGATCTCCAGCGGCGAAGGCGTGGAGCGCACCTTCCAGCTCTACAGCCCGCTGATCGCCAAGATCGAAGTCAAGCGCCGCGGCGACGTGCGCCGCGCCAAGCTGTACTACCTGCGTCAGCGCTCGGGCAAGTCGGCTCGGATCAAAGAGAAGCTCGCATAAGCGGGTTCAGGCCCCAGCCTGTTTCCGGAAGCCGCCTCACGAGGCGGCTTTTTCGTTTCCAATTTGCGCATGGCCCTCAGTTTCGATCCGCTCGCCTTGCCCGTCGATTCGATCGACCACCATCTGCCGGCCGTGTCGCTGGAGGAACTGCACGCCGAGGCGCTGCGCCGCCGCTTCGGAGCGCCGCCCGCGTGGGCGCCCGAGATCGCGGTGGAACGCCAGTTCCTGGCGCGCGAGCCCTTGCATGCCTCGGTGCTGGTCGGCCTCACGCAACGCGACGAAGGCCTGGCGGTGATGCTCACGCAGCGCACCGACCACTTGCACGATCACCCGGGGCAGGTGAGCTTTCCCGGCGGTCGCCGTGAGCCCGAAGACGCGGATGCCGTCGTCACCGCCTTGCGCGAAGCGCACGAGGAAGTGGGCCTGGCCCCTGACTACGTCGACGTGATCGGCCAGTTGCCCACCTACACCACCGGCACCGGCTTCATCGTGACGCCGGTGATCGGCGTGCTGCAGCCCGGCTACAGCCTGGCCCCGGACCCCTTCGAAGTGGCCGAGGTCTTCGAGGTGCCGCTTTCCTTCCTCATGAATCCGGCCAACCATCGCTGGCATTCGGTGGAGGTGGACGGCGTGCGGCGACAGTTCCTCTCGATGCCCTGGCATGGTCCGGATTCGACGGGGCGGGTGCGCCAGTACTTCGTGTGGGGCGCGACGGCGGCCATGCTGCGCAACCTCTATCGCTTCCTCGCGGCGTAGGCACCGCCGCTATCATCGGCGGCACATGAGTTTCTTCGCCGTCCTGCTAGCGCTCTTCATCGAGCAGATCAAGCCGCTGCCACGCGCCAATTTCATCCACGAGTCGCTGCGCGGCTGGATGCACTGGACCGGCCGCAACTTCGACGCCGGCCGCGACCATCACGCCTGGGTGGTGTGGGGCGTGACCGCGCTGGTGCCGGCGCTGGCGGTGTGGGGCATCTATCTCGCCGTCCGCGAATTCGGCGCGGCCGCGACGCTGCTGTGCAACGTGGCGGTGCTGTACGTGACCATGGGGTTCCGGCAGTTCAGCCACTACTTCACCGACATCCGCGACGCACTGCAGCGTGGCGACGAGGTGACCGCGCGCGCGCTCCTTGCCGAATGGCGCCACCTCGATGCGAGCGAGCTGCCGCGCACCGAGCTGCTGCGCCACGTCATCGAGCATTCGCTGCTGGCGGCCCATCGCCATGTATTCGGTGTCTTCTTCTGGTTCGTGGTGCTCAACACGCTCGGCTTCGGCCCGGCGGGCGCGGTGCTCTACCGCATGGCGGAGTTCGCGAGCCGCTACTGGAGCTTCAAGAGCCGCGTCGTGGGCACGCCGAGCAACGAGCGCCTGCTCGCGCTCTCGCAGCGGCTCTTCAGTCTGATCGACCACCTGCCGGCGCGCCTCACCGCGTTTGGCTTTGCCGTGGTCGGCAACTTCGAAGAAGCGGTGGCCTGCTGGCGCCGCGATGCGCATCTCTGGAAGCACGCCAACGAAGGCATCATCCTCGCGGCCGCTGCCGGCGCGGTGGGTGTGCAGCTGGGCGGCACGGCCGCACCCGGCGTGACGCCGGATCGCTCCAAGACCTTCGACAGCGGTGCGATGGACGACGCCACGGGCGCGGAGGGCTCCACGCCCGGCGCCTTGCCGCAGCTCGGGCACCTGCACAGCATCGTCGGCCTGGTGTGGCGTTCGGTGGTGCTGTGGATGCTGCTGCTCTTGCTGCTCTCGTTCGCCAACCGCGTCGGCTGACGCCGCGCGCTCAGTAGCGCGGCGGGGCGGCGAGCTCCTGGTAGAGCTCCGAGTAGATGCGGTAGCGCGACTCGCCGATCTCACCGGCCGCCAGCGCCGCGCGCACCCCGCAGCCCGGCTCGTGCAGGTGGGTGCAGTTGTAGAACCTGCAGTGCTGCGACGGGCCGGCGAGGTCCGGCATCAGGCGCGGCAGGGCCTGCGCGTCGATCTGACGCAGGCCGAATTCCTGGAAGCCCGGTGAATCGATGAGCGCGGTCGTACGTGCCGCGTCCAGCCAGTACCACTGCGTGGACGTGGTCGTGTGCTTGCCGGAGTTGAGCGCCTGCGAGATCTCGCCCACCTGCGCGCGTGCATCGGGCGCGAGCAGGTTGATGAGCGTGCTCTTGCCGGTGCCGCTCGGGCCGAGCACGAGCGTGGCCTGGCCCTGCAGGAGCGAGGCGAGGGCGGCGCGCGCGTCCACGGGCCGGGCCTTGAGCGCGACCTCGCGCACGTCGTAGCCCATGCCGGCATACGGCTTCAGCCGCTCCCTCGCGGCGGCGATCTGGGGGAGGTCGGCCTTGTTGAGCAGGATGCGCGCAGGGATGCCGGCGCTTTCGGCCGCCATCAGCGCGCGGGCGAGTTGCGACTCGCTGAACACCGGCTCGGCTGCCACCATGACGAGGATCTGGTCGAGGTTGGCGGCGAAGGACTTGGTCTTCCACTCATCCTGCCGGAAGAGGAGGTTGCGCCGCGGCTCCACGTGCTCGATCACGCCTTCGTCGCCCGTCGGTTGCCACCGCACTCGGTCACCGACCACGCAGTCGCTCTTCTTGCCGCGCGGATGGCAGATGACGCGACGGCCTTCGGGCGTCTCCACGACGTAGTGGCGGCCGTAGCCGGCCACCACCAAGCCGACGTCGAGCTCAGCCGACAAAGGCGACCAATGCGTCGGCCTTGGCCGCGCAGATGAAGTCGTTGATGGAGATGCCGCCCACCGAGTGCGTGTTGTAGCGGACCACACAGCGGCTGTAGCTCACCTGCAGGTCGGGGTGGTGGTCCTCGGCATGGCAGATCCATGCGAGCGCGTTCACGAAGGCGATGGTCTCGTGGTAGTTCTTGAAGGCGTAGGTCTTCTCGATCGCGCCATCGTGGAGCTGCCAGCCGCTCACTTGCGCCAGGTGGTCGCGGATTTCGCGTTCGCCCATCGGCTCGCCGCTCAGCGGCAGGCATCTGCGGTGCAACAGGTGGGTCATGCGCGGCTCGGCTGGAGTTGGGCTTCCGACTGGATGGCGCTCAGCCGCTCGAGCGCGGCGGGGTGCGAATAGTAGAAGCGAACGTACACCGGATCGGGCGTCAATGTCGACGCATTGTCTTCGTGCAGCTTGAGCAGCGCCGCGGCAAGGTCCTGGCCGCTCGCCTGCGCGCAGGCGTAGGCGTCGGCCTGGAACTCGTGCTTGCGCGAGAGCTGCGCGAAGAGTGGCGAGATGAAGAAGCCGAACACCGGCACCACCAGCAGGAAGAGCAGCAGCGCCACGGCGTCGTTGGGCGCGGCGAGCGAGGGCTGCACGCCCAGCGCCGTGTAGAACCACGCCTGGCTGGAGAGCCAGCCCAGCAGCGCGAAGCCGGCCAGGCTCATGGCGAACATGGAGACCATGCGCTTGGTCACGTGCTTGTGCTTGAAGTGGCCGAGCTCGTGCGCGAGCACCGCCTCGACCTCGCCCGGCGTGAGCTTGGCGAGCAGGGTGTCGAAGAACACCACGCGCTTGGCCGCACCGAGGCCGGTGAAGTACGCATTGGCATGCGCCGAACGCTTGCTGCCGTCCATCACGAACAGCCCCTTGGCCTGGAAGCCGCAGCGCTGCATGAGCGACTGCACGCGCGCCTTGAGCGACTCGTCGGCCAGCGGCTGGAACTTGTTGAACAGCGGCGCGATGACGGTCGGGTAGAGCACGAGGATCAGCAGGTTGAAGCCCATCCACGCGCCCCAGGCCCACAACCACCAGAGCGATCCGGCCGCGCCCATGAGCCACAGGATGAGGGCGGCGATCGGCAGCCCGATGAGCGCACCCACGAGCAGGCCCTTGACCATGTCGCCCAGGTAGAGCTGCCAGGTCATGCGGTTGAAGCCGAAGCGCTGCTCCAGGCGGAAGGTGCTGTAGAGCTCGAAGGGCAGGTCGATGAGGCCGCTGATCAGGGCGAACGCAGCCAGCAGCGCGAGCTGGTAGGCCATGCCGCCGAAGCGCGGTTCGACCGTGTCACGGACCGCGGCATTGAGCGCGTCCAGGCCGCCGAGCAGCGTCCAGCCGAGCAGCACCGCCGTGCCGAACGCCGTGCTCAGCAGGCCGAAGCGGCCCTTCGCGAGCGTGTAGTCGGCGGCCTTCTGGTGCGCAGTGAGCGGGATGGTTGCAGCGAAGGCGGCCGGCACGGCCGGTCGGTGCGCCGCCACGTGGCGCATCTGCCGTGTCGAGAGCCAGAACTTCACCAGCAGCGAGGCGATCAGGGCCGCGGCGAAGAGCCACGTGAGGGCAGTGATTTGCATGGGGCGGAAGTTTAGGCTGCGAGAATGCCCCCAAGGAGAAAAGCATGACCGACGCGACCGCCACCGATCCCCTCTTGCCCAGCAGCGACCAGAACCTCGTCTGGATCGACCTCGAGATGACCGGCCTCTTTCCCAACACGGACCGCATCATCGAGATGGCGGTGGTGGTGACCGATGCCAACCTCAGCGTGCGCGTCGAAGGCCCCGTGTTCGCCATCCACCAGAGCGATGCGGTGCTCGACGCCATGGACGCCTGGAACAAGGGCACGCACGGCAGGAGCGGCCTCATCGACCGCGTGAAAGCCTCGACCATCGATGAAGCGAGCGCCGAGGCGCAGATGATCGAGTTCCTCAAGCGCTACGTCCCGAAACGCACCTCGCCGATGTGCGGCAACAGCATCTGCCAGGACCGCCGCTTCCTCGCCAACTACATGCCCGAGCTGGAGCGCTTCTTCCACTACCGCAACC
>JBIQJS010000178.1:0-4255 GCA_044507405.1 Rubrivivax sp.
GCGCTAACTAAGCTTGAATACTCCGTCCCCAATCACGTGCGCTGCAGGGCGAGGCGTCCGAGCTCCACGTGTAGCAGGGTGAGTCCGTGCGCGGGGGCGGTCTCCCCTGCGCGCGTGCGATCGGCGCCCGGCTGCAGTAGCTCCAGCATGTCTTCGGGGCGGAAGCGGCCCCGTCCGACCGCGACCAGCGTGCCCGCGATGATGCGCACCATGTTCTTCATGAACGCGTTGCCGTGCACCATGATGGCCAAGAGCGAAGGGTCGTCCGCGTAGCCCTCGAGCACTGCGACCGACCACAGCGTTCGCACCGTGCTCTCGCGCTCGTCGTCTGCCGCGCGAAACGCCGCGAAGTCGTGGGTGCCTTCGAGGTGCTGGGCGGCCTCGCGCATGCGCTCCGGGTCGACGCGCAGATGTCCGAGCTGCCAGGCACGGTTGCGCAAGAGGGGGTTTTTGGCCTCGCCGAGCTGAAGCAAGTAGCGATAGCGCTTGCCGAGCGAGTCGAAGCGAGGGTTGTAGCCCGCCTCGCACAGGCTCGCGCTCTGCACCCGGATGTCGTCGGGCAGGTGTGCGTGCAGCCCGAGCATCCAGCCGCGGGGCGGGATGGCGCGCCGACTGTCGAAGGCGACCACCTGGCCGAGCGCGTGGACGCCCGAGTCGGTGCGGCTCGCGGCCTTCACTTGCACGGGATGCCCAGCCATCTGCTCGGCCGCGCGCTCGAGCTCTGCCTGCACCGTGCGCTGACCAACTTGCTTCTGAAAGCCGCAGAAGTCAGTGCCGTCGTACGCGATCACCAGGCGCACCGCCCCGGGCGCGGCACGCTCGCTCGGCTCGGCATCGGCCGCAGTTCGCGCTTCTTCAGGAGTGTCGCCTGCCTTGGCGCACACGTCAGTACTGGGCGCCGAGGCCGATCAAGAACGTTTGATCGCCGGTGCCTTCCGTGAGCGACTGGAAGTACTCGAACAGCAGGAACGTGTGGTTGATCCCCCACTCCTCGTCCATGCGGCGCGCGGTCTGCCGCTCGAAGAAGTCGAGCTCGAAGGCGGCCTGCACCGCCCAGCGCAGCCCCACGTTCAGGCCGTCCGCGTCGGTGCGCTTGCCAGTCGTGGCCTTCCAACGGACGAAGTCGCACCCGAGCTTGCCGGCGAAGGTCAGCGGGATGACCGTCTCTCGCGCGAGGGCGTCGACGCGCAGGACGGCGAGCGCGCTGAGCGGATACAGGACCAGCTTGGTCTCCTCGTTCGTCTTGACGCCGTTCTCGTCCCTGGCCTTGGCGTCGTAGGCGGACCAACCGAAGCCTGCGCCCAGGTTGAACTGACCCACCTTCGGAATGTGCAGCACCGTGACGTCGAGCTCCAGGCTCAGAAGCCAGCCACGATCGTTGCCGAATGTGTCCTTGAGCGAGCGCGTGTTGCCAGGCGCATAGGGGCCGGCCTTGAGCTCCAACGTCCACCACATGGGCGAGTCGATCAGCGCGGGCCTTGCATAGGTCTCTTCGAAGGTATCGGGTGCCCTGGCCAGGACGCGAGACGAAACCAAAGAAGCCACCAGCGTCAGCGCCAGCAGCGACGCGATACGCATCACACGCTCCTCCGTCCCTGCGCGCGAGCTCGCGCGCGCGCCGCTCCGCGACGCAGCCAGAGCGCGATACCCAGCGCGCCCAATGACCAACCGACCCAGCTCCCGCGCCCTGACTCGCCGAGCCTCACGCTGCACGTGTTGAAGCCGTCTTGGCAGTTTTCATTCATGGTGCACGAGTCCCAGAAGCCCGTGGTCGAGACGCGCTCGACGCACACCACGTCCGAGACCAGGCTCTCGTTGCCTGCCTGGTCCACCGAGACCACGGCCGTCGCGATGCGCTCGTTGACCTCGAGGTCGAGGGACGCCGGGTTCACGTCGAGGCTCAAGCCCTTGGTCGTGCGCTGGGTGAGACCGGACAGGTCCGCGGGCAGCAGCTGATCCTTGACGAGCAGCGAGGAGGTGCAGGGGCCGGCGCCAGACGGCTGTTTGGAGCCCGGATCGAAGAGCACCTTGTAGTCGGTGAGCTGATTGGCGCCCGAGGCCATGTTCCAGGTCACGTTCACGGAGGTCTCGCCGCGTCCGCCCTTCACCGAGGTGACCGGCGAGAGCGGCACGAAATCTGGCTCGAAGCGCACGAAGTACGTGATGTTGCCGAGCTGCGCGGAGGGCATGCCGGTTGCGGGTGTCTCATTCGCGAGCGGGACGATGTAGAGCGTCCAGACGCCCTGCATGTTGCAGAGAACTCGTTCGCTGGCGTTCTCAGAGTCGTCCACGATGTAGGGATCCGAGAACAGCTCCTGCGCGCTGAACGTGAGCACCTGCTTCTTGGTGTCGATGTTGGTCACCGTCTGCGCGACCTTCTTGCACGGCGGCTTCCCCACGTTGACGGCCGGAGACATGCGCTGGGCCGGCTGGGTGCAGTCCTGTCCCTGCATGCCCATCCAGAACTCGAGGAACGTGGCGCCACCTGCTCCGGTGGAAGCGAGGTTCGAGAGGACGACCTTGATCTCAACGCTGTCGTCGTCCGGGCCGAGTTTCTTGGCGACGAGCGCGGACGTGGTGCCGCCGTCGGTGCTGTTCGCGGCGGAGGCGTCTGCACCCGCGTCGGCCGCCATGTCGCCATCACCGTCACCAGTGTCACCGTCACCAGTGTCGCCGTCACCCGTGGTGTCGCCGTCACCCGTGGTGTCGCCGTCACCGGAATCACCGTCACCGGTATTGCCGTCACCGGGATCGCCGCCAGCGGCGTCGGTCGAACCGTACTTCGAGCCCAAACACTGGCGTTCATTGATGAAGAGCCGGTCGCTCTGCATCTTCCGGTCCCCGTCGATGTACACCTCGAAGTTGGCTGCGGGGAACGACTGGACGGGCGTGGTCGGAGTCGTCTGCGCGGCTGCCGGCAGCACCTGCAGGGCGAACCCGAGCGCGAGGAAGGGAATGGGGGTCAGCTTGGGAGCAGACATGCGAGGCACCTCATAGCAAGTCTCAGTCCACGGGGACAGGCCTGAAAATACAAAGGTTTAGGGCAAGTTGGGACAAAATGGCAAAACCACTGGCCAGCCCGCGCAGCATGGCTGACAAAGCGTCATCGTGCCCAGCCGAGACCACCAGGCCCATGTCGGCGAGGGCGCGCACGTTCATGGGTGAGGATCAGCGTCTGCATGGCGGCCATGTACCGCACATCGCGGCGCGGTGCCCGCGTGCATCCGCGCAAGCAAAGAACCCCCGGGCGTAGCCGCCCGAGGGTCCGAGGCGCCGATTCACTCGGCCGTCATGTGCGCGGCGTCGCGCGCTACTCGAGGATGGTCAGCTCTTCGCACACGCCCTTCACGCACGCATGCCTGACCGGGCAACCACCGCAGTCGAGGAGGCCGCCGCAGCCATTGCTGGTCGCGCCGCACTCCACGTTGCGATCCTCGCACGTGAGCTCGTTGCAGCCGCCGGTGCCGGTTCCGCACTCGTTGGGTATGCCCGCGCCGCCGCAGGTCTCGCCGGGCGCGGTGCACACGCCGCAGTCGAGCACGCCGCCGCAGCCGTCGCCGATCAGGCCGCACTCCGCCATCACGGCTTCGCAGGTGCGCTTGACGCAGGTCTGACCCGTGCCGCACTTGTTCGGGCCGGCCGCGCCGCAGGTCTGGCCTTGCGGGCACTCGCCGCAGCCCAGGATGCCGCCGCAGCCGTCCGCGATCGCGCCGCACTGCGCGTTCGCCTCGGCGCACGTGAGCGGATCGCAGGTGCTGCCGCACAGGTTGGGGCCGGCGCCGCCGCACACGCGACCGTCCGGACAGGTGCCGCAGTTGATGGCGCTGCCGCAGCCGTCGCTGACCCAGCCGCACTCGAGGCCGTCGCAGGCTTCGTCCTTGGTGTAGGGCTTGCAAATCGGGTGGCCGCACACGTTGGGCTTGCCGCCACCGCCGCAGGTATCGGGCGCGGTGCAGGTGCCGCAGTTGTAGCTGCCGCCGCAGCCATCGCTGGCCGAGCCGCAGTTGTTGCTCCCGCACGCCTGCTCCTTGGTGAGCTTGGCGCACTGATTGCCGCCGCACAGGTTCGCGCCGCCGCCGCCGCAGACCTGTCCCGCCGGGCAGTCGCCGCAGTTGTGGATGCCGCCGCAGCCATCGCTGGCCTCGCCGCAAGAGTTGGCCGGGCAGGCATCCTCGAAGGAAACCCGCGGGCAGGTGGGCGCGCCGCACAGGCCGGGACCGCCGAGGCCGCACACCTGTCCGGTGGTGCAGTTGCC